>NZ_JABBYO010000014.1 GCF_012958305.1 Tautonia rosea
CTTGAAATGATCATGTGTTGCTGATAAGCTCCAGGGAATGTCGAGCATGAGCAATCTCTCTCAGAGCAATCATCGCGCTGAATGGGACAAGTAATCGGTGACGCCACTGCCTCAGATTCTGGGTAAAATCATATTGTGTTGATTCTTGTATTTTGTCGGATTCGCTTTTCGGCTTTCTGTGCACACATGGGTCGGCACTTACGGAGACTCCAAACTGACTCATCAGCCTAATGCATCAGCTGACGGTTTGTTCTGCATATCTGTGGAGAGACTTGAAGTTGAGGACTCAATTCGAAATGTCCCCCCGCCCGTAGTCAATGAGGCAGGGGGGACTTCTGAGTTCGAACCGCGTACATCCTCTGGAAACACACCAGCCTACCTTCGTCGCCCAAAAATCCCGGAGAAGAGTCCACGACGAGGACGTGGCTCGGCATACTCGATCTCCCCTGGGACGGTCGGGCTGCCAATCGACTGAGAGAACGGAATCGAGTGGGAATCGTCAATGAGTCCAGCTGGGATTCCCGCCGGGGAATTGAACGGTGTCGTCGGGCTCAAACCGACAGGTCGAGAGTTCAATGACGTTGCAGGGAGATCGCGAGAGCCGATAATTTCTCCATCAACTCTGGATACGTTCAAGACGTTCACTCGTGAAGTAGCATCTGACTCTGTCGGCAGTCGGATGGGTCGCGGTCGAGAGTCGGGTAGAACTGCAAGTTCAGGGACGCTCGGAAGTTGAGGAAGCAATGCAATCGGATCCGAGACCGAAGATCGTGCCGCGGTTCCTTGTGGAACCTCGTCCGACCGGATCGAAGAACTTCCTGGAAGGTCAAAAACAGACGGTGGTGACGACGTGGGATTGGCCTGACCACCGTTTGGCGTTTCGAACGGATCCGCCTCGAAAGGAGAAGGGGATCGACGAGGAGCATCGAACGGAGAATCTCCCTGACCCGGTTGATCCAGTTCGAAAGGAGATCTCTGGCGTGGAAGATCAGGCAACAGATCATCCGTGCCAGGTGTCTCGAAGGGGTCAGACCCGAGTCCATCGAGGCCTGGAAAATCATCTTCCGGAATATCGAGTGGCTGACGAGCGAGTTCCGCCTGCCAGTCGGGTGACTCAGTGCTCGGGCAACCCCATCCCGGGGGAAATTGTCGCCAGCACGTCGGGTAATATCCGTAATACTTGTGGCGGTACATGCCGTAGACGGGAAGTTCCTCGGCACAATCGGGCCGGACCCGCTTCTGGGTTGGCAGGTTCGGAAACAGTTGAGCCTGAGCGACAGAGGGAGCCAGGATCGCTGCCAGCAAGGCTCCCCAACCCCATCCTCGGGTTTTCCTCCTGAATCGCATTGCCCTCGCCTCGCTGCAGAATGACTCGGCTTCGGGATGTTCCGTGACCTCCCTGAGTCCGGCTCCCTCGCCTCTCACCACAACGATCGGGCAATCGCTGGAGCGACCTTCAGTAAATGGGGAAAAGCATCGTGGTATTGGTAATCAGGGCAATATGGGAAAAGGTTCGTATTGCCAGTGAATTGGAACAATAATCCGCAATCATGACGAGGGTGTTCCTGACGCTGCTCGAACGCTCGGCAGTTCTCATCGGAATTAGGTTCGAAATTCCCTTTGAATTGCGAACGATTGTCATGAATGAGGGGTTCCCGGAACGATGGAAGCAAGTGTAGGAATGGAACTTAACTCAAGGAGGAGATCAAACAATGGGCCGACACACACTCACCAAGGTGTTCTTGACGCTCTTCAGCATGATGATCGGAACTGATTGGGGAAACGCTCAGCAGATGAGTCGATTACCCGCTTCTCGGAATCCCTTTGAGGATCCTTATCTCGCAAGCCATACCTGGCCTGGGATGGCAGGGAATCGGGGGTTGTCTTTGTTTGCACTCGCAGCTCAGCAACGGGCAGCTTCCCAAGCCAACAGGAGCCAGGGTTCGTTGGATCGAGGGATGGAGCCGTCCGAATCTCCCTATCATCAATCCCGACCGGGAGGATCGTCGGCCGCCCACTTCTTCGGCAGGTCGAGAGTGATCGAGGGGCCAAAGGCTTCTCCAGCACAGACGCGTTATGATCGATACCGACATTTTTTCGGTCATCGAGGTCGGGAATTAGGACGTCGGGGAGATCAGAGTTGAGCCTCGAGGCATTCTTGCCGATGGATAGTGTGAGTGGAGTTTGACCCTGACATCATGTCAAGGGGAATACTCCGGAGATCAGGAGAGAGGGTGGCCGCCCCAGGCATTGTGCTTGAGGTCGTTCCCCTGAGGAGTCGGCGGGGGGCGGAGTTGACCCACCGACGGCCGGACCCGGTTCGACGGGCAGGAGTCTCGCATGGATCGCACTCGGACGGCTCGATGGCGGCTGCCCTGGGTCGTGCCGCTGCTCGCCCTGATCGCCTGCGGATGTCAGACGGTCAGGACTCCCGAGGAGAAGATTGCTCAGAGCAATCTGCCGCGGGAACTTGAAAAAACTTCGATGCCGGAGTATGTCGTCGAGCCGCCGGACCTGATCCGGATTGAGGTGCTCGAAGCATTGCCCGGTCGACCGATTACAGGCGAACGCCTCGTACGTCCAGACGGAAAGGTCTCGCTTGATTTCTACGGCGATATTTACGTTGCCGGTTTGACCGTTTCTGAGGTCAAAGAAAAAGTTATCATTCACCTCCGTCAGTTTCTGACGGATGAAGCACTCGGTCTGATCGAGTTAAATCCTGACACACTCGAATACGAAAAGATTCCTCCAAAAGAATCGAATCGGATTTTTGTCGACATCTCCTCGTACAACAGCAAGGTTTATTACATTCAGGGAGATGTCATTCAGCCAGGCCGATTGGTTCTGACTGGCAATGAAACGGTGCTCGACGCGATCAACTATGCGGGGGGATTGCTTCCGACTGCGGCAACCCAGAACATTCGATTGGTACGTCCCGCACCTCCTGGGGCATGTTGTGCCCAGGTCTTGCCGGTGAATCTTGCGGCCATTGTGAATGTAGGTGATACCACGACAAATTATCAACTGATGCCTGGTGATCGAATCGTTGTCTATCGTGACCCGATCGTTCGAACCAGCGTCTTTCTCAATCGAATTGCTGAACCGTTCTTCACGGTCGTCAACGGCATTCAGATTTACTCCTTTGCATCTCAAAGTCTGAGGTTCCTCAACATTCCGCTCGGTGGTCAACAGAATACACCCATAATTCCCAATCCTGCTGATCCTGCCCTGGGTGTTCGCTAACCTTGCTGAATCGATAAGTCGTGGAGCGAATGACCGGGCCGAGGAACTGATTTCGAGTTCCCGGCCCGGTCATCGTTGAGGGCTTGACTTGAAGCGATGAGCGGGGCAGAACTAAACTCGGAACATTGAATCTCCAAGCGTTCTACCTTCCGAACTGCTTCTGAGACACCAACACATGCACTTGCCTGATCGCTTTATCCGAATCCTCCACGGTGCAGTCAGTCTTCTGGTCTGTCTTCCCTCGATTGGGTTGAAGCCGCTCGCCGACGACGATCAACCCGACCCAGAAGAACTCGCTCCCGGATTGATCGTGGAATGGGTTCCGATCGAGCGAGATCGTCCTCGAATCAGCAGTCGAGCGTCGACACTGGTCGAGCGATGGGGCGAGACGGTCCCAGATATTCGATTGCCGATCGAGGGCTTCCGAACGTTCTGGTCAGGTTGGCTCCTCGTTCGAGAAGCAGGAGAATATCGGTTCCGACTCGAAAGCGATGGACGGGCATCTTTGATGATCGGGGATCGGACGATTGAGTCAGAGGGGGGAGCCCTGGTTCTTTCTGGAATACTGTCCTTGAGGCCCGGATTGGTTCCGGTTCACTTGCAATCGGAACATCGAGGGCCTGATCGAAGGGTCGTGGTCGATTGGGCGGGGCCGAGCTTCGGGTTCGAACATCTTCCCCCGTCTCAATTGTTTCACGAGGCAGTTCGAACTCCAAACAACGATGCCTTCGAAAAGGGGCGGAGACTGGCCGACCAAATCGGCTGCGCGAACTGTCACTCAATGACGGGGATAACGCCTCATCCCAAGCTTGGTCCGTCGCTCCAAGAGGCTCATTCCATTCGATCTGACTGGCTCGTGGATTGGATCTCGGATCCCCAGTCCAGGCGGTCAGGAACTGCCATGCCGGGTTTTCGTCTCGATGATCAACAGTCGGCTGACGTGGTGGCCGCGATTCGTTCGCTTGCTGAACCGTCGACCGCTCCGGACCGAGAAACCCGGATGGCGATGAATGTGGCGGACCCGGATCGAGGACGACTTGTCTTTCGGTCAGCCGGTTGCCTGGGATGCCATACCCGTGACTTGAACGATCGCTCAATTCGGATTCGAGTTCATCCTGATTTGGAGGGTTTGGGAGACAAGCGGACGTTCGAATCCGTCGTCCTCTTTCTGGCGGGACACTCTCGAACCGATCCGGGGCGTCATCGTCCGGAACTCGGCCTTTCGACGGATGCCGCGGCACATCTTGCAGCGTATCTCACGTCGGAGGTGACGGATGGAGACGGTGAGGCTGAGAAGTCATTGGTTCTGGGTAATCCGCAACGAGGGAAGGCTCTGATTGAGACTGTCGGTTGCCGGTCCTGTCACGAGATCCCTGGAGTCATGGCCAGCACGAAAGCCATCCCCCTCAATGAGGACACTGACGTGCAGCAGGGATGTCTGTCCGCCGATCCGCCTTTTGGTGTGCCTCGATTCGGGTTTGATGAGGAGCAACTCCAATCACTCAGAACGTTCATTGCCGGGAGCTCCAAGACTTTCGCCCCTTTGTCTGCCTGGACACAAGCCCGGGATGCCTTACGACGGCACAACTGCTTCGGTTGCCACTCCCGAGACGGTCAGGGAGGCGAGCAAATCGGTGAACAACTGGCGAAGTTTCTTGCGGAAGACCGAGAGCTCAATGCCTTGAAGGGTACCTTGACCCCTCCAGATCTTTCGATGGTGGGTGCGAAGCTGTTACCTCACTCGCTCGATCTTGCGGTTCGAGGTGAAGCTCCGGTGGCTCGGCCCTGGCTTTCGGTCCGCATGCCTCGATTTGACTTCGAAGCTGCTGAGGCTCAAGCGATCTCCTCGTATTTCAAGGAATTTGATCGTGTTGGTACTGAGGAATCGGATGAGAAGAACGCCCTCAAGCTAGGAGCCGATGTGGGAATCAGCTTACTCGGGCGTCAAGGCTTTGGCTGCCTGTCCTGTCATGTGCTCGATGGAAAAATTCCTCCGGGAGGAGAGGAGGAAACACTTGGACCGGATCTCAGCCTGGCCCATCGACGGATGTCGAGAACCTATTTCGAACGTTGGCTCAGCGATCCGCAGCGTATCATTCCAGGCACGTCGATGCCTCAGTTCCTCGTCCCCATACCTGGCGTTGAGGGGACAATTCAAGAACAGCTTGGGGCGGTCTGGGACGCACTTGGCGACCCGAAATTGGCCGAGCGATCGTCGACATCGTCCCGACAGTTTCTTGTTCGCCAGGGGGATCGGGCCCAGTTAGTTAGGGATATGGTTGTCCCGGAAGCAACACCCCGATCATATTACCCGCGAGGCGTTGCGATTGGGCTCAAGGGAGATCGGTCACTCCTGTTCGACTCCGATCGAATGAGCTGGATCCAATGGTGGGATGGAGGCTTTCTCTCCAGAACGAAGCAGGGACGCCTTTGGGAATGGCATCCGGAAGGGCGGAACCTGTGGGCAACACCAGAGGAGTTGCCACCCGTCCTGTTGCGACACGACGATGGTCGGCTTCTCTTTCCTGAGTTGAGAAGGGAACGGTTCGGGTCCTTTGAAGAGTTGGCGTTTGAGGGAAATGGAGTGCGGCTTCGCTACGATCTCTACCTCCCTGGGCAGCCGAGTCTGAGAGTGAGCGAAGTGATTGATCCGACCGCAGATGGGTGGAGACGTCTGGTCGAGGTTCAGAATGTCCCTGAGGGGATGACCCCCGTGATTCTGGCCGTTGCTGGGATGTCGTGGTCAATGGCAGATGATCACCGCGCGACACATCAAACGAATCCTGTTGAGGTGCAGATCGAGCATCCTGGAACCTGGATTCAGGCAATCAACGATTCTATCCTCAAGCATTCCGTCCTTGTCGAAATGAGAAAACAGCAACGCGGGAGCTGGAGCGGGGCACTTCGAGTCATGATTTGGTAGAAACAGCCACCCAAACCAAAACGTCGGGGGGCTCACCAGAACGGGAGCCCACCCGACGATCAATTGAATTCAGAGAGAGCTTCTTCGCTGGTGACTCAGCGAGAACTGGGAGAACCACCCGGTCCGGGGCGGCCTCCCGGTCCAGGACGACCGCCAGGGCCGAAGCCTCCTCGGCCTCCCGCTCCAGGTCCCATTTGGAAGGGTTCACCTGTCAGTTCTTTCCATGAGGCTTTTTGCTCGACAGTAAGTATGGACATGGCCTGGTCGAGCGTGCTTCGGCGGAGCTCCATCAATTCCCGCATGATCTGGCCCCGGTCTTCAGCTTCCCTCGCATTGGACATCAGGGTTTGTGACTCAGCTCGGTAGGTCTCAAGCAACTCAGAGAGTTGAGACCGCTGTTCTTCATCGAGATGAAGGGCTTCCTTCACCCTTGGGTTCTCAAATGCCTGAACGCCTTGCATTTGAATTTGAACCTGCTGCACCCGGGTCATCTGCTCGGGTTTGAGCACATCCTTCAACTGGCTTTGAGCTGTCTCATCCAGCGTTCGGATCATCTCTTCAAAGCGTTCGCGACGAGCATCAGGCCCGAGATCGCCGAGTTCAGCACGGGCTTCCTGCATCCGGCTCATCATGTCTTCGCGGAGTTGATCGGCAATGGACCGAATTTTTTGGGTTTGGTCGTCAGAAAGACCCAGTTCGTCAATCACGGGAGGCATTGAGAGGATCTGGACCAGCCCTCCTTGCATGCCCCTCATCCCACCCTGCCGACCCGGACTACCCTGGCCAGGCCCACCGGGCCGCTGAGCCAGAACCGGGGCAGTGAGAATTACGAACAGGCCGAGAGCGAGTGTGAGTTGATGAGGTCGTTGCATCGAGCGATTCTCCCCGAATCGGGCTGGGCCTAACGCTCACGATTTGCTCGGTTCCAGGGAAATCCCAGAAGAACTGCCGAGCGATCTCAAGCGTTCCAGCCTCCATATCAAACACTTAGCGTCAAGAAAAGTGTCGCGGGCCTCGCTGGATGCAGGGGATTTGAAGGACGCGAGGGAAAGTTCGGGAATCAGATAGGGAGCTTTCCCGAAGCCAGCTCTTCCTCCCATTCGTCAAGAAGCGGCCAGTCGACGGCGCAGGTCCCGAAATCAGCGAGGTGCATATATGTTTCCAAGCGGGCAATCGTCGCGTCGATCAGTTCGATCTTTTTTCGGAAGATCGGTCCATGAGAGGGGAGAAGATATTCAACATCCGCTGCGCGGATTCTTCTGAGACTGTTGACGAAATCCGGAAGATTCGAGCCGTGGTGTGCATCAATCACACCCACACTTCCATCCCGGAAAATGTTGTCTCCTGAAAACAGAAGTTCACCCATCCGAAACGAGAGTTGACCGGCTGTGTGGCCCGGGGTGCTCCAGACTTCCAGACGCTTGTCGCCGACCTCAAGAATGTCTCCTTCGTCGATCGTCCGATCCACCTTGCAGGGAGGCATCGGGATGTGAATGTTTTGGGCATCAATGCGGGCGTACGTGGTCACTTCGTCTCCCGACTCAAGCGGGGCGACTGATTTCGGGTGCGCAACAACCGGGCATTTCAGCAGTTCTCGGGCACGGGCAAGTCCCTGTGTGTGATCCGCGTCGGCATGCGTTGCAACGATCATTTTACAGCCCGAGAGGCTGTAATTCATTTGTCGAATCAGTTCCAGTACGTCTCCTAACTCATCGAGGAACCCGACGTCGATCAGGATGTACTCGTTGCCACCGTCGATCAGGTAGATATTCACTCCCAGCCGCCGGCGAGCCTGGACATTGAGCTCGATGACCCCGGGAAACACAAAGCGTCGCTCGACCATGGGAGATACACCCTCATCCTCAAGAACTCAATTCGTCTCGGCGAAACATTAAGCGATGGGGCCAGACGAGCGGGTCCTGGAACGTATTATAGACATCCCGAGCCTGGGCGTGCTCGTGTGAGGACCTCGTCACTGATCCCGATCAGGGTCGCTCATTCCATCCGTGTTCGCCCACCAGGGGAACAAACCGGCAGGGAACGGAATGAAAGGGAACCGGCTTACCGTTTTTTCGATCGATGACCTGAAGCTGTTGCTGCGATTCCGAGCCGATCGGGAGCACGATTCGCCCCCCTTCGGCCAGTTGTTCGAACAAGGAGATGGGGAGATTGGGGGCTGCCGCCGTTACGAGAATTCGGTCGAACGGCGCCTCTTCCGGCCATCCGACCGTTCCGTCTCCAACACGAAACCTTAGAATTTTCAGCCGTAGCTGATCTTCGAGCCGTTTGCGAGCCTCTGAGGAGAGAGCTGCGTGACGCTCAACGGTAAACACCTCGCGTGCGAGTCGAGCAAGAACGGCGGTTTGATATCCACTCCCAGTCCCGATTTCGAGGACCTTCTCTGAACCCGTCAGAGCAAGTTCCTGGGTCATCAGCGCGACCATGAAGGGCTGGCTAATGGTTTGATCACAGGAGATCGGCAGTGCCCGATCTTCCCAGGCATTCGATCGGATCGAGTCCGTTACAAATTGGTCACGAGGAATCCGCAGGATCGCATCGAGGACGTTCGCGTTACTGATACCCCGTTGTCGGAGATGATTCACAAGGTCCAGGGCAAGCGGATCAGGCCGATCGGGCATGAGTCTGTTCTCCGCCAGTACCAACCTGAACGTCGCGTATTTCCAACTGAACCTCACGACGTCCGTTCCATTCGTTGATCGACGGAAGAAATGCCACAGCGCATTCGGTGCCAGCGGGCAGTGCTCCAAGCCGTTCAGCCATATTCCAGGCAATCGCCTTCACCGTGGTGCCATTCTGGGAGAGGCGGAGCTGGACATGGTTCTTGCGTTCTCCCACGATCCGAGGCTGTCCCATGATTCGGACCCCGCTGGTGGAGAGGACCGGACGAGGGTTACCAATGCCGTACGGTTCCAACGCCTCAATCCACTCGACAATCTTCAGGCTCAAGTCGGCCAGCCGAACCTCTGCATCGATCTCGAGACATCGAAGTTTTTGTTCTTCAGTCAAGATGCCTCGACAGTGATGATCGAACCGTTCCGCAAACGATGGGAAATCGGACGGTTTCATGCGAAGTCCGGCAGCCGCTCGGTGTCCCCCAAAGCCGAGGAGGCCAGAAGAACAGGATCGGATCGCATCATAAAGATCGAACCCCGGAATGGATCGTCCCGACCCCTGGCAGAGGTCATCTCGGAGGGCCATTACGATGCTCGGACGATGGTAGAGTTCGGCCAAGCGGCCAGCGACGATGCCAATGACTCCAGGGTGCCACTCAGGATGCCCGAGCACGACCGCTCCCCGTTCACCGAGCCCGCCGAGTGCGTCGACCATCTGTCGAGCTTCAGAGACGATCGAGTGTTCGATTTCTTGCCGGCGGCGGTTGCAAGTGTCGAGTTCTTCGGCCAGTGACTGGGCTCGAGCCGGGTCGGAAGTCGTGAGCATCTCAACGGCCATCATGGCACATTCGAGCCTTCCTGCAGCGTTGATCCGAGGGGCCAGACCGAATCCGACACTCCCAGTCGTGAGCTTCTTCTTTCCCAGGCAATTGGCCACACGCATCAACGCGCTGAGTCCTAGAGAGGGGTCTGCGTGAATCGTATCCAGGCCATATCGGACGAAGATACGATTCTCGTCTTCGAGCGGTACCATGTCTGCAACAGTGGCCAGAGCCACAAGGCCGAATGCTCCCAGTAGGAATTCACGGAGGTGAGGGGACGCCCGTTTCCCATCACCAAAGCTCTTGCAGACTTGCCAGGCCAGCTTGAACGCCACTCCTGCGCCACAGAGCTCACCAAAGGGATACTCTCCTCCCGGTAAGCGGGGATGGACGAGCGCATCAGCTTCGGGAAGGTCTGGTCCGATCGTGTGGTGATCAGTGACGATCAGTTCGATTCCAAGTGACCGAGCAAGCTTTGCTTCCTTGAGCGAGGTGATCCCACAATCAACGGTAACAACAACCTGCCCCGCGTGCTCGGAGGCGATCCGGGTCAATGCCTCGCTGTTCAGACCATAGCCTTCTTCGACCCGCCGTGGGATGTAGTACTCGACATCGTTGGCACCTGCTAGCCGAAGGCAAGACCAGAGGATGCTGGTACCACAGACCCCATCTACGTCGTAGTCTCCGTAGATGACGATTTTTCGATTCTGTTCGATCGCTCGGACGATCCGATCGGCAGCATCAACCGCCCCGGGAAGAAGCTCAGGGTCGTGCAGCTTTGTTCGACGGACATCAAGGTAGTCTCTGGCCTTCGCCGGATCGTTGATCTTACGATTCAGGAGAATCTGCGCGACCAGCGGAGGGACCCGGGTTTCTCGGGCAAACCAATCCACCTGAGCCGGATCACTTGGTCGAAGATGCCAGCGGTGCGACATCGATCGCGTCTCCCTTTTCCTTGAGGACCGTCGCACCAGGTCGGTCAATCGGATTGACCGGAAGTCACTCGCCGACGTTCCTGCTCCAGGTCAATGTCGATCTGGTTAGCCTGGGCGTCTCGGATCTCGCGCCGAATCAGATAGATCTGGCCGAAGAGGGAGTACTCAGGCCCTGGGAGGTCGGCGGCAACCACTCGAATCGCAACGACTCCTGGAGCGACACCTTCGGCGAGAAACGTTCCATCTGGCCTGATCGAAACCGACTTTAAACGACCGATGGTTCCGTCGACCGGAATGAATTCCAGCCATCCCCGAGTGAGGGGATCACCCGTGCAATGGATACGGCCCGAGACCTCGGCAGAGGGAATCCCATCCGGTCCCCACTCCTGGTCACAACCAGCACTCAAGACGAGAGTGGCCAGACACCACCCACCAATGAGCCTTCGGGAGTTGATGCGAACAAACTTCAATGAATTCTCCTCGACCTCGTCTCGGAGACGTTGAGGACGCAATTTGCTCCAGAGAGAAATGTGCCATCATGGAAGAATCACAATGCTGTTTACTCGTTCTGGGGCTTGGGATCGAATGCCAAGAAAAACGCATCAGGAAGGCCTTCAAGAGCGATTGAAAGGGCGTTTGCGTCCTCCGTCGCGAGCGAATCGATTTTCCTAAGAGGATCGGGAAGGGGAACCAATCGGCCTTTCGAGCGACCTCGACCTGAGGCCGAGGTGATCTGGTTGCTCTCGACAAAGATCAGGCCACCGGATTGACGATCGGCGAGCAGTCGACCTGCTCCACCAAGCAAGACCAGAGAGCCTCCTCGCTGGCGGAGGCCGGCTCGATGGCCTGCCTTTCCTCGAACGATGATCGTGCCACCGACCATCAAGGCTCCCAGAGCATCGCCCGCTCCGTCCGAGATCACGAGACGCCCTGAGCGGAGCCCTCGACCGGCGCCGTCAGCAGCGGACCCTCGGCAGAAAATGGTCACTTCTGGAGCATCCAATTCAGATGCCAGTTCGGGGCCGGCGTTGCCGAGGACTTCAATCACGGCAGACCAGGAACCTCGAAGCCTCGATGCCAGCAGTCGCTGGCCCTCGACCTCGGTCAATCGGATGAGCCGATGCCCGGAATCGAGGGCCTGGATCAATTCCCGGTTGATCTGCTGGTAGTCACGGACCAGCGCCACCGGGATTTCAAACGCCGAGGGCTGCTGGTTCATCGTCCGCTCAACGTCAAGATGCGTCCTGAAGTGCGAATTCCCGACCTCCCGAGACGAAGGTTCCATCCTCGGGACGATTCTCGGTGAGGAACGTTCGCAATTCATTAAGTCTGCCGATCACACGATCACGAGCCGCGGGAATCTGAGCCCCTCGGGCGTTGGTGAGTTCAACCGAAGCGACGGCAAGTTGGCGGACTAACTGATGAACCCGCACTACATACTGCTGATGCGGCCCCAGCCCACGCGTATTGCGTAATCCTGATCCCCGGAATTCGGAGGCTCCATCGAGGGATGAGAAGAGCGGTGCGACGATAAGCGCCGTCAGATACTTCACTCGCTCCGGATTGTAGGTCTCAAGTTCGCGGGGATCACTCAAGTCAACAATGCGTTGTCCGATCTCGACGGCGAGCGAACCGATCTGATAGGCAGCGAGGGTGAAATTTAACTGCGGGTAATTCGGAGGAACCTCAAGCATGCCAAGGGCCCAGGCTGCCCAGGATCGACTTTCGGGGCGTTGTTCGGGCATACTTAGGATCGCAAGCACTTCATTGGCGAAGACAGCTTGATCACGATTCTGGATTCCCGAGATTTGGCGAAGTGTGCCGATCGCCTGCAAAGCGCGAGCCTGAGACAACCAGTAGGCGTCGGGATGACCGCGAAGAAATTCGACAAGGGCGTTGGCCGCGTTCTCACGGTCTGCAGTCGAAATTGAATCTCCCGCCTCCACCGCGATGCGTCGCACTCCCTCTGCAGCCAGTTGCTTGACAATCAATGGCTGGTCTGGATCCCGAAGTTGGGTCAGGAAAAGGTTCAGGGCAACCGGATCTCCCATTCGGCTCAGAGCCTGCATGACCTGAACACGGGAGTAGAGGTGATTTTTGAGGAGATCGGGAGCCACGCCCAGCAGCCGAGCATTGAACTCTTGAAGGAATCGTCGATCCTGCTGGGACTTCGGTACCTCAGTGTAGGGCAGCATGAGGTACTTACCCGCTTCTTCAATTGACTGGATGCGTGAGCTTTGGCCGTTGGACATGACCGCATTGATATTATCGTGATCGGTTAACTGACGGGCGGAATACTTGATAAAGCGGTCGATCAAGCCTGCGTCGAGCCGCCCTGCACCCCGAGCCATTTGAGCAATGGTTCGATCGGTATTCGGAGGGACGAGGACGCTTGTGTGCAACTGGTCGTACCTGCCCCGCATGATCGACGCGGCGACCGGATCGACATAAATCGAATCCGCAAGAACCTCTTGCTGGTCTTGCTTTTCGGGAGTCAACTCGCCGTCTGCCGGCGCATCTTGGTCGGCTTCATTCGTAGTCTGGTCGTCCTCTTGTTGCGCCTTGGCCGACATCGGCGGGAGCAACCCGAGCCCTCCCACGACCAGAAGTAAAGCGAGCCCTCGGCTGAGGTTCCGCGCCCAAGCCGGTGCCATCGCATCGATCATGATTCACAAACCTTGATGGAGACGTGGATTCAGACCGTTCCTGGCAGGACGGGCCGTTGAGATCGGTGGCCGGGAAGGCCTCACGCCTTCGACGCCCGGGAGCCTCCGGAGGTTCCCAAGGTCATTCTAACACGAGGCTTCCGCGGAGTCAGGCAAGAGCCCCAGATCGCTCAGTGTCGTCGAGGATCCGTTTCGGCAAGAATCGCGCTGACGGCCTTTTGATTAAATCCCTTGAACCCTTCTCGCCGTTGCAAGTTTTCAAGGTGGCTTCCAATGGCACCTTCCTCAAGGAATCGTGCATGCTGAGCGTCATCAATCCAGCCGATCTCTCGCAAGCGGTTCAATCGATGGGGTTGGACTGGCCATCGCTCACCCTGTGTGAATGCCTGCCGCAGAAAGGGGAAATCACTGAACGGCTTCATCGTCTCGATGCCGGCTTCGTTTCGCAAGTCGCTACGGAGCGCATCGAAATCGAATTGAGCCTCCAGGTGATGCATCCCCGCGTCCAGGATTGACTCGCCATGCAAGCCAACCCAGAGCCCTACGGTGTTGGGTCGGGGAAGATCGGGGAGTGACTTTCGAGCGAAATTATCCTCAGCTTCCTCCGGGGCCAGGTCGAGGTCCGCGAAGATCACGATCCCGGTCGTCGGATGCTCCAAAACCTGAGCCCCCCAGCCGGCGTCTTTGCCAGCGTGGAACAATTCGCGGAGTGAGAAACCGAGCCGTTCAAAAATGCTAATCACTCTCGGAAAGAATCGACGAGAGCAGCGAAAGGTGTGGTGATCATGATTGGCCCAGCCAAGCCCGAGCCGATCTTGCCGACGCCTCTGGACCCGCGCGGCCGTGTTTCGGGATTCCCAGTAATCGCGCTCAACCTCGAACACGAGATGACAGGCAAGGTCGCGCGATCCGGCTCGCTCCAGCATCTGCCCGAGAACCTCCTCAGTCACGTCGAACCCTTCTGCGTCGTCGGTGAAATGTCTCCGGCGAGCTTGCCAGATTTCGCGAGCGGCCATTGCATCTCGGCTGGAATGAGGGGCCATCCAGCCTTCCCGGGCCCAGGAACTTGGGAATGGCTCGAAGCCCAGATAGCCTCGACGCTCAATAACGATTAACGTGGTCTCCGCTCCCATCACCTCAACCTTGGCGAATCGATACGGGCCGATGGGATAGCCAAGAATCGTTAGTCCAAGCTGATTCGCTTGACTGAATGCGGCGATCGACTCGACCTTCAGCGCGAGCGAGGAAACTTGAGGACCTCCCTTCGTCGCAGGGCAGACCGCGAGCGCGGGGAAAAGTCCGCCTGGATGGCGGAAAGTCGGGGCATTGACCCCGTATGGTTCACTCGTTCGCTCGTAACCCAACCGACCAAGTTCCTCCACCAGCCCCGGACGGTCGTTGAGGACCAGGTGATCGATCCAGTCGGTAATTCGTGTGCTCGTCTCGGCGGCCATGCGCCGGTCCAAGTCCGACGCAAAGGCATTTGCTCCCAGGGCTGAGCAAACCGCTTTACCGAGGAACTGCTCGGTTTCTGGCCAGCGCTGCCAGTCGAAGGAAGGTGGCATGGACGTTGGTGACCCAGTCGACATGAGGAAAACTCGGAATACAGTCAGTCGGAACAATGCGAGGCAAGAAACCGGATCAGGAGGCCTCGTCAGACGGGAGATGCTGACCAGAGTGAACGTGAGCGACGTCGGGACGTCGAGGGGAGAAAGGACAGTCTCCACAGAGCGCAGCCATCGCGGAACGAAGCAACTCGAGACCGATTTCGACCTGTCTGGCGGTCAGGCAAAGTGGAGGGCAGAAGCGAATCGTGCTGGGGCCGCAAGGCAGGAGCAGTAATCCCCGATGAAACGCTTCCAGGATGATTCGATCGCGGAACTCAGGATTCGGCCCCTTTGGAGAACCAATCTCCATGCCGATCATCAGGCCTTTGCCGCGAACATCGACCACGCAGGGATGAAGTTTGGCCAGGTCTCTCAGACCGTTCGAGAGCTCTTCCCCACGCTCCTGAGCATTGTGGGCATAACGATGCTCAATGAGTTGAAGTGTGGCCAGGGCTGCCGAGCACGCAATGGGATTACCACCAAAGGTACTTGCGTGGCTTCCGGGAGTCCAGTCCATGATCGTTTCCGAGGCGACAATGGCTCCAAGCGGCAATCCATTGGCCAGCCCCTTGGCCAGGCAGACAATATCGCCGTGGACTCCCCAGTGCTCCGAGGCCAACAGCCGCCCAGTCCGTCCGATCCCCGACTGAATTTCGTCAAGGACGAGTAAGATTCCATGCTCATCACACAACGATCGCAAGCCAGGGAGAAACTCGTCGGGGGGAACGATGTATCCCCCTTCACCCTGGATCGGCTCGACAAAAATCGCGGCGGTTTCTTCCGGCGGACAAGTGGTACGAAACAGGGTACGAAGGCTTGAGAGATCGCCATAGGTGGCATGCTGAATTTCAGGGACAAGTGGTGAGAAGCCTTTGCGCTGGATTGACTTGGAGGCGGTCAGACTCATCGCGCCGTAAGTTCGGCCGTGGAAGGCTCCCCGAAACGCGATCGCTCGAGGACGGCCCGTGTGATAACGCGCAAGCTTCAAGGCGGCCTCAATGGCCTCGGCCCCGCTGTTCGAGAAGAATACGCGTTTTGGAGAAGGCCCCGGCACCATTCGAGCGAGCGTTTCCGCAAGTCGAATCTGGGGACGATAAAAAAAATCGGTTCCCGACATGTGAATCAAGCGGCGGGCTTGATTGCGGATCGCCTTGACCACCCGAGGATGGCAATGCCCCGCATTGGTTACGGCAATTCCCGCCGTGAAGTCGAGAAAGCAGTTCCCGTCTAAATCCTCCATCATCGCCCCTCGAGCTCTCCGGACGACCAGCGGATACATCCGGGTATACGAGGGGGAGGTGACCCGTTCATCCCGGGCAATCCAGGCCGCCGCACGCGGGCCGGGAAGATGGTCGGTGATGATCCCTGGTTCGCGACGTGAGAGAGGAACATCGAGAGACATGGTGAGGGGCTCCGGCGTCTCAACCCGCGAACGATGAGGACAGGACGAGTCAGACCCATCACGTACCCAGAGCAAATGGCACGGTGTCAAGAAAGACCAGTCGAATTGTGTGGAACACCTGAGACGCGATTGAAATGGTGTGGTGGCTCCCTCTGGATCATACGATCGTGAAGCATCCCAGGTCAAACTGCCCCCAATTCCTGTTGAGCCGAAGGGCGTGACCTCTCAATTTAATAAAATATTATATATTAAAAAATTTGTAGTTTTATTTTGTAAGTGGAATTTTTCGATGAAGTTGCTGTCGATTTCCCATCGAAACAAGTCTCGGAATCGAGCCTGTTGCCCTGGGAACAGCCGCCTCATCCCGCAAACGTGACGCTGACCGGACCGTTGCATTGCATCCGAGGGCACCCGATCATGTGGAGGCGCTTCCGAGTGCTTAAGCCATGATTGAATGAGAGAGGAGGCCCCATGCGGTCGAACGGTTTGGCGAGGGTGGTGATCGGGTTGGTCGTGATTGGGGCTGGGTCGCCGGTCCAGGCTCAAGAACGGATCGGTGTTCCTCAACCTTCACAGGTCCTTGGATTCGAGCCGGGAGCTGATTTCCGGCTCGCTCCCTGGACGGACGTGGTGGATTACTTCCATCAGGTCGGGACTGCCTCAGCTCGAGTTCAGGTCGTCGAGATCGGCCAATCAACCCAGGGTCGACCATTTCTGGCGGCCGTGATCTCCTCGGAGGACACCATCGCCGACATCGATCGATACAAATCCATCCAGCGCAAGCTCGCGCTTCCCGATCCGAATCTGTCGGACGAAGCGGTTGCCGAACTGGTGTCACAGAGCAAGACGACGGTCCTGATCACCTGTACGATTCATTCCTCGGAAACTGCTTCAACCTTGATGTCTTGTACCCTCTTACACGAGCTGGCGACCCGGGATGATCCCGAGACGCAGGCAATCCTCGACGAGACGATTCTCCTCCTCATTCCTTCGGTGAACCCGGACGGTGTTGATCTCGTTCATGACTGGTATGAGCGCTCGAAGGGGACACCCTGGGAAGGTTCCGGGATGCCCTGGTTGTATCATCCTTATGCCGGACACGATACGAACCGAGACTGGTTCATGCTCAACCTGGACGAGACGCGCATCTTGACCAGGTTCCTCTATGAGGAGTGGTTTCCGACGATCACCTGGGACGTCCACCAGATGGGATCAACCGGGCCTCGGCTGTTTGTTCCCCCGTTTTTCGATCCGGTGAATCCGAATCTCGACCCCCGGATCAGCCAGGGGATTTTTCTGATCGGGGCTCACATGGCGGCTGACCTGGCAAAGGCTGGGAAGAAAGGAGTGGCTACCCACTCCATGTACGACAACTGGTGGAATGGCGGCAATCGGACCGTTCCCCAGCGGCATAACATGGTTGGCATCCTCACCGAAGCGGCGAGCGTGAAGCTGGCTTCACCGATCTTCCAGAGTCAATCCGATCTGCGAGGCGGAAGCCGAGGCTTTCCGGATCATGAGCCGAGAGTCACGTTCGTCGATCCCTGGCCGGGAGGGTGGTGGCGGATTGCTGACATCGTCGAGTACGAGTTGATCGCCGCCCGAGCCCTTCTGACGTTGGCCGCACGCTATGCAGACTGGTTCCAGTCGAACTACCGAGCCATCGCGATCGACCAGATGAGGGCAGGTGCTGATCGGCCTCCCTTCGCCTGGGTCGTCTCGGCCGATCAGCACGACCCCGGCACCGCGGCGAGGATGGTCGAAATTCTCCACGCCACGGGCATCCGGGTCCATCAGGCGACCGAGCCCTTCGAGGCGGGCGGGATCGAATATCCCGCCGACTCGTGGATCTTCTTCGCCTCCCAGCCCTATCGGGCTCATCTGAAAGACATGATGGAACGTCAGGACTATCCTGATCGGATCGGGCCCGACGGCCGTCCCGAACGCCCTTACGATGTCGCCGGCTGGACGCTGCCCCTGCAAATGGGTGTCAGGGTCGCCACAATTACCGAGTCGTTCGACGCCCCGACTGAGCTGGTCTACCATGTGAATCTCACAGGTGGGAGGATCGAAGGAGACTCCGAGGCCGCTGATGCGTTTTATCTGCTCAACCGGGCTAACGACGATTTCTCAGTGGTGTTCGAACTGCTTGCCAGTGGTCAGACGGTTGAACGGATTGTGGAGCCCGTTGTGATCGGTGATCGGGAGTTGCCGGCTCACTCGCTTCGCATTCCAGCAACCCAGGAGGCTCGGCAAGTCCTTGATTCAGTCCTTCCCGAGCGCTCTTCGGTGGCAGTCGCCCTCGAGACTCCCTGGCATCATGCCGAGCCTCTCATGGTCAATGGCCCTGAGGAAGGATCCGAGGTGGACCGGGTCCGGCTGGAGCTTCCCAGGATCGGCCTCTACCAGCCCTGGGTGCCCAGCATGGACGAGGGGTGGACCCGTCTCGTCCTGGAGCAATTCGACATCCCGTTTGAAACTGTTCACAACGCAGACATCGCGATCGGCGATCTTCGCCATCGGTTTGATGTGTTGGTTTTCCCATCGATCGGCCGCAGGACGTTGATGGAGGGTTATCGACCCGAACAAACCGAGGCTGCCTATGTCGGAGGGCTCGAGGGGGACGGGGTGAAGTCGCTCCGACGATTTGTCGATTCTGGTGGCCGACTGGTCTGCCTCGACGACTCAAGCGCTTTTGCCATCGAGGTCTTCGATCTCCCGGTCAAGAATGTACTCGCCGGGGTCTCCTCGAACGACTTCTACTGTCCCGGATCGATCCTCTCCGTCGAGTATGAGCTTGGAATTGATGGGTCCTACCTGACTGCAGGAATGCCCGAGAATGGTTCCATCTATTTCTCAAATTCAAAGGGTTTCGAGATGCTCGGTGAGACCGCAATCGGTGCCTCGATCGCCTGCCGATACGCCTCGACCGACCTCCTCGAGAGCGGCTGGTTACTCGGTCCTGAGTATCTCGAAGGCAAGGCTGCGCTGGTTGATCTGCCTCATGGAGCGGGGCGAATCGTCCTTTTTGGATTCCCGGCCCAGCATCGAGGACAACCCCATGGCTCGTTCCGGCCCTTGTTCAACGCCCTGCTGGGTCCTGGGACCTGGATCGATCAGAACCATTGATCACAGCAAAGGAATCGTCGCTGTGCGAGGGAGAGTTGGAAGAACCTTGGCCAATCGGCCGGGAAACATCGCCCCTCGATCTTGACTGGCCGCGAGGTTCGGGGCTAGGATGCCTCAATTATCGCCAGGGAAGGCGTTCTCCACGAGCTGGAACGGTCGTTTCCAGCGATTGTTGAGCGTCGGCCCGCTTTCGGCCGAGGTGTCGACCGACGATGCAGCCGTTCGACGAGTTTCCTGGAGTGGTCAGGACCAGCGAGCCGCTGGCTCCACTGACCTGGTTCCGCCTGGGTGGTCCAGCAGATTACTTCGCACGCCCCAGCTCTGCGGAGGAAATCGCTTCACTCCTCCGCGCCTGTCGTGCCGCAGACATACCCTGGCGCGTTCTCGCCGGTGGATCGAATGTTCTCGTTCGGGATGAAGGGGTGCGAGGGCTGGTCATCCATCTTGAAAGCCCGTCGTTTTCCGAAGTTCAGATCAACGGGACTCGGCTGATTGCCGGCTCCGCGGTTCCCATGACCGCACTCATCTCACAAACGGCTCGGGCAGGACTGGCAGGACTGGAAACCCTTACCGGAGTGCCAGGAACGATTGGCGGTGCGATTCGGGGAAACAGTGGTGGCAGGCAGGGTGCAATCGGACAGTTCGTCCGACGCGCAACGGTTCTGGAAGCCGATGGTCAGGTCCGGACCCGCGAACAAGATGATCTGATCTTCTCCTATCGTCGCTCCAACCTGGATGACTGCGTGATTCTCTCCGCCGAGCTAGAGCTCGAGCTAGACGACCCCGAAGCCGTCGTCCGAAGGATGCGGAGCGTCTGGATTGTGAAGAAGGAGAATCAACCGTACGGTCATCAATCTGCAGCTTGTATCTTCAAGAATCCCACCCCAGAGATTTCGGCGGGCACCTTGATTGACCAGGCCGGGCTCTCTGGACATCGTGTCGGTGGGGCAGAGATTTCCGATCGACATGCCAATTACATCATTGCCGACCCGGGCGCAACCGTCTCCGACGTGTTGGAGTTGATCGACTTCGCGCGTGAGGAGGTTCTCCGGCAGTTCGGCTATGAACTCGAACTCCAGATCCAGATCTGGTAAGCCGATCCAGCCAAGGAAGAGGTCCGAGCCAGGATTGGGCCTCGCTCCTGGCCCGAGGATTGGATGATGCTTCGCCTGGCAACGGATGCCGACGAACCGAACCACCCATCTGCTCAAAGGGCTTCCTGCCTCTCGCTGATGGTCGGATTGCTTGGACCGCGGGGAACCCATGCGGCTCTGGTCGCGGTCGTGGTTCTTGGCCTCAGTTTGCTGGTCGTGAGCGGAATGACGGGTAAGGTTCGTGCCTGGGTCCATGATCGACCCGAATATCACTGGTCCGCCGCGGAAATCGTGCTCGATCCCGAGCCGCCTTCGTGGCTTCGATCGAAGGAGAGGGGCCTCCTTGCGGCGCTGGCTGAACCGCTCCGAGGGTTTGAAAAGGGGTCAGTTCTTGATCTGGACCTCGGAGTCGTCGAACGCGCGTTCAAGAACCTCTACTGGGTTGAGCGGGTCCGAGGAATTCAACGCTTCTACCCGAATCGCGTCGTAGTTTCGCTCGATTACCGAAGGCCGGTCGCGATCGCTCCGCTCGACCTGTCTGACCAAGACGCCAATCCCTCGCCTCGCGACCTCCTTGTGATCGATGGAACGGGAATCATCCTCGATCGACTTCCCGAGAATTCGGACCTTGGACGCGCATTCTCAAAAGATCTGATCGTGTTGAGTGGGCTGGAGACTCCTCCGGACTTCGCGATCGGCCACCCGTGGCCACGTTCCGATCTTCCAGAAGACCCTTCTCGGCCCGATCCTGTGGCTGAGGCAGCTGCGAGACTGGCCCGATTTCTCGTGGAACAAGCTGAAGCAAGTGGTTGGCCTGAAACAAGATCGGGACAGTTCATCCCCTTTCGACGGATCCACCCCTACCAGGGTGACTCTCGAAAACTGTACATCAATCACAAATTACCCAATGGCCAGGTCCTCTGGGTTGTTTGGGACGCAGCTCCCGGGTCCGAGGGTTCGAGCGAGCCCTCAGCTCTGGAAAAATGGGAAATGCTGAGAAACTGGATCGCGAGTGGTGGGATCGACCGCCCCCTCGAACCTGGAGCGCTTGGCTTTACCTCGAGAGGCCCTGTTTGGCTTCCCCCAATCTGATCCCACATGGGGGTTGAGGACTGATCGAGCAAGCTGTGTGGGAAAATCCCCGCGTTCGGTGTCCCATTTCTTTATCCAGAGTCGGTCGTGTTCCATCGACCTCATCGGTGGAAGACGATCGGATCGGCGTGATGGCGGAACACCGGGAGCATCGGGGAGATCGGGGCGATGTCGAATCGACTAGGACCCAACTGGCTGAACCGCGCGAAGGGGATCGCCGGGCCGACCTATCCGGCCCGATACGGTCGGTTTGCGGTCTTGATCGAACAAATCAACGCCCTGGAGCCGACGTTGGAGAAAGAGTCGGACGAGCAGATCGTTGCTCGAAGCTATGCGCTCCGCCAGCGGGCCCGCCAGGGGGACCCGGTCAATAAGCTCCTGGTAGAGGCGTTCGCACTGGTTCGAGAGTCGGCCAAGCGGACTGTCGGAATGCGTCATTACGACGTGCAGTTAATGGGTGGGATCGCCATCCATCACCGATCAATTGCCGAGATGGAAACCGGAGAAGGAAAGACCCTCGTCTGCACCTTGCCGGCCTACCTCAATGCACTCAGTGGGAAAGGCGTTCACGTCGTCACCGTCAACGACTACCTCGCCCATCGCGATGCGGAATGGAACGCTCCCATCTTTCATAAGCTTGGCCTCACCGTCGGCTGCATCCAGACCGGCCAGGATGACTCCATTCGTCGAGCCGCTTACGGTTGCGACATTACCTATGGGACCGGCAAGGAATTCGGCTTCGACTTCCTCCGAGACCAGCTCAAGAAATTTCAACACGGCGACAATCACCGCAAGACCTTCATGCAAGCTTTTGTACAGGGGGCAACGACTGCCGAATCCTCTCGTCCGGTGCAGCGAGTCCACCATTACGCGATCATCGACGAAGCCGACAGTATCCTGATTGATGAGGCTCGAACACCGCTCATCATCGGTGCGAACAACCAACCGACTCAGGAAGAGGCCTCGGCCTACTTTGGGGCCGACGAGATTGCAGCGACTCTGGTCCGAATCAAAGATTTTAAATATGATCCTTTAGAGCGTAAGGCGGAACTGAACGCCGCTGGGAGACGAAAGGTTCAGGCCAGAGCCGGCCATTCGGCCTTTTCCATGCTCACGGTCGATCAGCTGTACGAGTACGTCGAACGCGCGTTACGGGCACAAATTGCGTACATCCGAGACAAGGATTATGTGGTCGCTCCAAATGAAAAAGGACAGCCCGACGTCGTGATCGTCGATGAGTTCACCGGCCGTTTGATGCCCGGTCGCCAATGGCAGGATGGGTTGCATCAGGCCATTCAGGCCAAGGAACGCCTCGAAATCACCCTGGAAACCATCACCGCCGCTCGAGTGACCGTTCAGGAGTTCTTCAAGCGATATGGCAAACTTTCGGGGATGACGGGCACGGCTCGGAGCGATGCCTCAGAGTTGCGACGAACGTACAAGGTTCACGTCTTTCCCGTTCCAACGAACAAACCGAGTCGCCGGACCTGGGTCAAGGATCGCGTCTTTTCAACTGAGGACGAAAAATTTCAGGCCGTGGCCCAGGAAATTATTCGCCTCAACAAGACGAACGTTCCGGTTCTCGTGGGAACTCGTTCCATCGAGAAGTCCGAGAAGCTCAGCGCGTTGCTGAACGAGGCGAAGATTGAACATCAGATCCTCAACGCCAAGAACCACGCAATCGAGGCTCAAATCGTTGCGCAAGCCGGTCAGCCTGGCCGGGTCACGGTTGCCACGAACATGGCGGGTCGAGGAACCGACATCAAACTCGGAGACGGGGTCGCTCAGCTGGGCGGGCTTCACGTGCTCGGGACTGAACGTCACGAATCGTACCGGATTGATCGCCAGCTCGCCGGACGATCAGCTCGACAAGGAGATCCTGGTCACGTTCAGTTTTTCCTTTCGCTCCAGGATGAACTGATCGAGGCGTTCGGTGAAAAGCCTGCAAAGCGTTTGAGAGCACGTTACGCAAATCGTGGAGAACTAACCAGCAACAGCTTCCGCCGGCTCTTTGTGCGTGCTCAAGCAAAGAAGGAACGGCAACACCGTAAGGATCGACGCCTTTTGATGCACTACGAAAAACACCGTGCCGAGATGCGGGAGAATATGGGGCTCAATCCTGTGCTCGGCTAATCGAGACCGATCACAAGAATGGGTCACCTCCCTCGACTGAGACGCACGAGGAGACTGCGGAAATACGCGTCGAGTTGCTCTAGATCACCCAGACACTCCTTGGCCACCTCAAGGCGGGGTCGAGATGGTTGAGGTAGTCGGAGTTCCTCCAGGTAGGTCCGCAAGCGTTCAGCCACTCGTTTCTCGCGCATCAAGCCGTAAATCATTAGCCAGGACTGAGCATACGCCATCTGCACGGTCGATTCCTGGGCGAAGAGATCGTCAGAGCTGATCAGGTCCGACATCGGGAACAGCGATCCGCCCCGTTGGAGCTCTCCCACCAATACCCCAAGTCGCTCGCGATTCACCGCTCCGATTCTGGTTTTCCCATCGGGTCGTCGAACTTCACCATACATTGCCAGCCCTTCCAGAAATGCCAGTGGGATCTCGGCGTGACGATCGAGCAAACCGGAGTTAAAGGTGAGCTGATGCGTGGCTTCATGGAACAAGGTGATTGAATTCGCTCGTTCAGCCTGGAGACCCGCCGGACTCCCACTCCGACCGTCGTAGAGTGCCAGGTAATTCGAAATAATTTCATAGATGCCGGTCACGTCGGTCGGAAGATCGGTTCCTAGAAATCGGCGGAACTGATCATGATGTGCAAGCGCAACGATAGTCATCCTGTCTGTCGGCGCTTCGACCTTGAACTGTCTGGCATGAAAATGGTCCAGGAAATCGTCTGCCAGGCCTTCGCAGAGTTTGAGCGCTCCTTGCATGAAATCGTCGGGAGCCGAACCGAGGGCGACGTACCGTTCCCCTTCATGAAGCTGAAGCTCTGGCAAACCCGCGTCAGCCGCTCGCTCGCGGAGTTTTTCCAACCGATCCTGTTCACGATCGGGAACTTCGGTTTCTCCGGCCAGGGAACGCAATGAGCCGACCAATACGATCATTGCACTCTGAACGAACCAGCATCGTCGTGTTTGCCGAAGCCCCAACCGGTTGAATGGCATCATTCGAACTCCGAGGTCCCTTCAGCTCCGTCGATCCGAAAATGACGACAAAAAAATCGAACCATCTGATGATGGGGAGATATTCCTCGTCCTGTCAGGTCGTCAGCGTGTTCGGTCAGACACTCAATACCGAAGGCACGAAGTTTCGACGCTAGATAGGTGCCGAAATTCGGATGGTGAATCCCTCTACCGGGGGGAGAATTAGGAGAGAGTGGTCCCCGAGGTTCATTATAGACAAGCAATACCGGGGGATCGTCTGCGGTGACATAGGTATCGGGAGACGCCTCTTGATAGCGTTGATGAGCCTCATCGGTTCCAAGTTGCTCTTCCGTGAGACCGAAAAATGGCCTCAAAGCCGGGTGCTCATGAGCCCGGCCGCCGATGATGGTTGCAATGACACGAGGATCGTACGTCGTTTGGGCTCCGAAGACCGCCATGCAACTGAGCCGACTGGAGTAGTGATGGATTGGGTCCTCGCTTTCCGGATTCCTGAGATCATCTCGAAATCCGACCCAAAGCGCGATCCCCGCTCCCGCCGAACCCCCGGAGGCCGCGATTCGCTCCGGGTCGATGTTCCAGTCCTTCGCCATTGATCGAAGAAACTGAACCGCTCGTGCACCATCAATCATGGGCGCGGGATAGGGAGCATGCCTCGAGAGTCGGTAGTTGATCGAGGCAACCGAGATCCCGGAGTTGAGGCACTCCTCAAGCAAGTCGGCAGGAACCCCTCGTTTGTCCCCACCCTGGAATCCGCCGCCATGAATGTAGATGACCAGTGGGGCAGGTTCCTCAGTTCCGGCGGACCAGAAGTCCAGCCGATGGCGTTGATGATTTCCGTAATGCACATTGACCCGATCAGGAAACGGCCGTTCGGTAAACGGTTGTTGCGACGCAGCCAGTGTAAACGTCAACGAGACCAGGCCAAGGAGGCCCCAGCCCAGAGTATTCCGGCGTCTCATGGAGGCATCTCGAAAGGAAGCGAGGAGACGAGCAAGACGGTTTGGCGGCTCCTCGATGTCAGGCTAACGGGGCTTGTTCGACTTCGCAATCCTTGAGCATCAAATCGGTTGCGATCAGATGTGTAGTATCGATAATCTACGGTTTTCGAACCGTATTGGGGTCTGCAACGTGCGTTGATTGACCGTTCTCGGAGTGGCCGTTACAGTTGCTTTGCCTTCAACCTTCTCAACAACTCCGAACCGATTCGGATCGTGTTCGCAACGTCGCCCGAGGAACGGCATGAGTGCATTGGCCGACCGCCCGCCCTACTATCTGGGGATTGACCTCGGAGGGACGAACGTCAAGAGCGGGGTTGTCGATGACGACGGCCAGCCCCGTTCTTCGATTCGCATCAAAACTCATGCCGATCGGGGACCGGAAGCCGGAATTGCCACTCTGGCCGAGGCCGGACGGCTGGCTGTCGAGGCAAGCGGGTTAAGTTGGGAAGATATTGCGGCAGTAGGGCTGGGATCTCCGGGAACTATGGACATCCCCGCAGGGATGCTCCTTGATCCTCCGAACCTCCCGGGTTGGCAAAATTTACCAATTCGAGACCTTCTCGCTGCCCGGCTTGAAAAGCCGACCGTCCTTCAGAACGATGCAAACGCCGCCGCTTACGGCGAGTACTGGACGGGAGCAGGCAAAGGGGTCACGAGCCTCGTCCTGTTCACACTTGGCACGGGAGTTGGTGGAGGAATCGTCGAGCAAGGCCGGATTATCGAGGGAAGCCATAGCCACGGGGGTGAGTGCGGCCATCTCGTGATCCAAATGGAAAATGGCCGTCAGTGCGGTTGTGGGGGGTATGGCCACCTGGAAGCCTATGCCTCGGCGACGGCCCTGGTCAAACGTGCCCTTGAGGCGCTCGAACTCTCGGACGAACCAACGGTGTTGCGGAAACACCTTGCGGAAGGAAAACTCTCGGCCCGATCGATCAATGAGGCTTCACTTGCAGGAGACTCGCTTGCTGCCTTGCTCATGAGGGAAACCGCGCATTACCTTGCGGTTGGGGCGGTGTGCATGATGCACACAATCAATCCCGATATCATCCTCTTTGCCGGCGGTATGTCGAACGCAGGTCCGGAGTTCATGGAGTTGATTCGAGAGGGGGTCAAGCGAATGGCCTTCCCCTTGCCGGCCTCTCGAACCAAGATCGATTACGCAACTCTCGGAGAAGAAGCAGGTTATATTGGCGCAGCCGGTTGTGCTCGTATGACCTTCGGACCGTCCAAGCCCCCCTCCAAATGACTCTTTCGAGCTAATTGGGCAAGTGCGAAAACGTCAAAAATCGGAGAGACCTGCCCTCTAAGGATCGGGATCGACTCGCCTGAAGCGTTTCTCGTTGCTATGATGACAACGACGTTCGATCCCAATGAGCTTGGATGTCATCCCTCCTTGGGATCGGCAACCATTCGATGCACGCCCCAACCCGCTCGCCCTGCCGGCTCGATCCATCGGATCGGCTGGACCCCGGCCTTCAGCCTGGACTGCCCATGGCCTTCGATCCCAGGTTTATTCGTAACTTCTCAATCGTCGCCCACATCGACCACGGCAAGAGCACCTTGGCCGATCAACTGTTGCTCCAGTCAGGCGCAATCTCTCAGCGCGAATTCCGTGAACAATTGCTTGATGACATGGACCTCGAACGCGAACGAGGCATCACCATCAAGGCTCGTGCTGTCAGTTTGCATTATGATCAGGATGGTCAGCGATACGAACTGAACCTGATCGACACTCCTGGCCACGTGGACTTCCATTACGAAGTTTCTCGAAGCCTCGCTGCCTGCGAGGGAGCGATCCTGCTCGTCGATGCCACTCAAGGAGTCCAAGCCCAGACTGTCGCGAACGCCTACCTGGCAATTGCGGGAGATCTGGCCCTGGTGCCTGCGCTGAACAAAATCGACATGCAGGCCGCGCGTCCTGACGAGGTCAAGGAGGAGGTGTTTAATACCCTCGGCCTTGATCCCGATGAGATTCTCTCGGTCAGTGGCAAGACAGGGAGCGGTGTTCCCGAACTCTTCCGAACACTGATTGAGCGTATTCCACCTCCCTCAGGTGATGTGAAGGGATCGCTCCGAGCTTTGATCTTCGACTCGAAGTATGACGACTATCAAGGAGTGGTCGTATATGTCCGGGTGATGGACGGAACCATCCGGGTCGGTCAGAAAATCCGACTCATGGCGATGGATCGAGAATACGAAGTCATTGGTCTTGGTCAGTTCCGACCCCGAGAAGTTCCCTGCCAGGAACTGGGAGTCGGGCAAGTCGGATTCGTCGTCGCCAATATCAAGCAACTGGCGGACGTCCGCATCGGTGACACGATTACTGATGCTCACCGTCCCGCGGCTCAGGCGCTTCCGGGCTACAAGGAGCCCAGCCAGGTTGTCTATTGCGGTCTTTTCCCGGCCACTCATAATCAGTTTGAGGACCTGCGGACCGCTCTTCAGAAGCTTGCGCTGAACGACTCCAGCTTCACGTTCGAACCCGAAACCTCCGACGCCCTGGGCTTCGGCTTCCGATGCGGGTTCCTAGGAATGCTCCACATGGAGATTGTTCAGCAACGGTTGGAACGTGAAAGTGACCTGGCACTCGTCCAGACCGCTCCCAACGTGACGTATGAGATCTTGACCCGGAAGGGGGAGACGCTTTACGTCTCGAACCCGACCCGCATTCCCGAGCCAGGAGAGATTGAGGAATTCCGGGAACCCTATGCCCGAGTCAACTTCCTCGTTCCCTCCGACAACATCGGCGCGATTATGTCTCTCTGCGAGGAACGACGCGGGAATTACATCAAGACCGACTACATCACCCCGACTCGAGTCATTGTCACCTATGAACTGCCACTGGCAGAAATGATTTACGACCTCTACGATAAGCTGAAATCCGCCACCCGAGGTTTCGGCACGATGGACTACGAGTTGATCGGGTACCGACCGAACAATCTGGTTCGTCTCGACGTGTTGGTGGCAGGAGATCGGGTTGACGCGCTTTCTGTGGTGGTTCACCGGGATTTTGCGGATCGGAGGGGACGCAAGCTGGTCAAGAAGCTGAAATCCGAGATTGATCGTCATCAGTTCGAGGTCGCGATTCAAGCTGCTATTGGTTCGAAGGTCATCGCTCGTGAAACAATCTCGGCGCTTCGAAAGAACGTAACCGCCAAATGCTACGGTGGCGACATCACTCGAAAGCGAAAACTGCTGGAAAAGCAGAAGGAAGGCAAGAAGCGAATGAAGCAGGTCGGCAACGTCGAGATCTCTCAGGAGGCGTTTCTGTCAGTTCTCGAGGCCGGTGAATCCTGATTCTTCCTCTTGCTCTGGCCCCCTGCTGCGGAACACCCATTGCATGGCAATGAGCCAGACTCGGCGAGAACAGATGAGACAAATGCCTTCTGGTTGGGCCTTGACACGATTCGGGGCGTCGAATGAATCAAATCGAGACTCCCGAACGGCTTCCAGAAGTTCCGTTCACGGTCATGGTGTCTGCCCCCGAACCCGAATCACTGGTGCCAAGGGGCGGGGAAGGGGGACGCGAATCGATTCCCTCCGCATCTCGCCCGTTGATTGAATCAATTCCGATCCTTTTTATCGGAATGCTCCTGGTCCGGACCTTTGCGGCGGAAGCCTATATCGTCCCGACTGGCTCGATGGCCCCGACGCTGCTCGGTGTTCATCGCGATGTGTCATGCACCTCGTGCGCATTCGTCTTTGCGCTCGGAGTCGATGAAGACGGCCACGCCGGTCGGCCCCTTTGTCCCAATTGTGGGGCCGACCTCGAACAGGCGCCCGTCGTCGAACGGACCGGAGACCGATTACTCGTCCAGAAAAACTTCTTTCGATGGCGTCCCCCCAAACGTTGGGAGGTGGTTGTCTTCCTAAATCCTTCAGAACCCGACCAAGCGTATGTCAAGCGGGTCGTCGGTTTGCCTGGGGAGGCCATTGAGATCCGCCACGGAGACATTTTTGTCAACGATCGGATTGCCAGGAAGAATCTGGAGGAGCAGCAGGCTGTACGGCTGCTCGTTCACGACAGTCGTTACCGGCCTCCGGGCCCCGACTGGTTTCCTCGGTGGCGGTTTCGGAATGAGGGTCGAGCACCGACCGGATGGTCCTCTGATTCCCTTGGTTTCCGACACCAATCAAAAGGGATCGCGAGTTCAGCTCAGAGCGTCGACTGGATCGAATACAAGCATGTAGATCCAGATCGGTCCAACTACGGTCCGATTCGGGATTTCATCGCCTACAACGGGGCTCGATTGGGCTCTGGTCGCAGGGTTCAAGATCTCGCACTCGAGGCACGCCTCGAACTCAGTCCGGAGACTGAAGCTCTCTCCGTTCGATTCCAATCTGGTCCTGATCCGCTGGTGCTGACCATTCCGCTCGATGGACGGCAACCCCCTCACGTTTCCTTCTTGGGGAACGAATTTCGGACCGAAGACCGAGCTGCCGAGGTCGCCTCGACCTGGGCTCTGAGCAGGGGACCGAAATCGCTTGAAGCGTCCTTCTTCGACCATCGCTTGATGGTCGCGCTTGATGGCGTCCCTTTGTTTGAGCCTCTCGACCTCGAGCCTCCAGCTTCCCGACCGATATCATCGCGGATTGACGATCCACCCGTCGCACTTGGGGTCGTTGGAACGGGCTTGTCGGTTAAGCATCTCAAGATTTTTCGGGATGTGTATTACACCGATGGTTTGTCCCAGAGTCCCGCTCGACCGTTTGGAGTGGGAGAGCCGTATCGACTCGGATCAGACGAATATTTTGTTCTCGGCGACAATAGCCCGGTTTCGAATGATTCCCGCTTCTGGGCGGAGAGTCCCGTGGTTCCCGGCTCTATGCTGCTCGGGAAGCCCTTTCTCGTCCATCTGCCGAGCCAGGGGGTTCCCGTCCGCGTGTTTGGCAGTGAACCGTACTGGGTTCCCGACCCTCGTGAAATTCGATACATTCGTTAACCAAGCCTGCTTCAAGTCCTTGAGCCTTCCCAGGGGAGCCCCATGACCCGGACCGCCGACCGTCGCAAGGTGAAATCTGATTCCTCCTCGCGCACCGAGGCGGCCCGGCCTGCGGAATCGCACCGAGAGACGATTGAGTCCATCGTTGTCGCGTTCATGCTCGCTCTCTTAATTCGAGGGTTCGCGGCAGAGGCCTTCGTGATTCCGACCGGCTCGATGGCTCCGACCCTCATGGGGCGTCACAAAGAGGTTGACTGTCCCCAATGTGGTGTGACCTTCGCCGTAAATGCCGCCGATGAACCTCGAAGCGGTCGGCCTGTTGCTTTCGGCACTTGTTCCAACTGTCGGCTCAGGACTCAGGTCGACGATCTTCCGAGCTTCAACGGCGACCGTATCTTGGTGATGAAGTTTCCTTACAAACTCTCCTTTCTCCCGATGGCAGATCGGCCTTCCCGTTGGGACGTGGTCGTTTTTCATTATCCCGAGGCTCCCGAACAGAACTACATCAAGCGGCTTGTTGGACTGCCAGGCGAGGAGTTGATGATTCACGGCGGCAATCTCTTCGCCCGGCCTCTCAATAGCGACGAATCATTCCAAATCCTTCGCAAACCCTTGCGTCATCTTCGGGCGATGCAAGTTCCGGTCTACGATGATCGCTACCGGCCGATCGACCTGGCGTCACTTCCCGAGTGGCATCGTTGGGCTCCCCTTGAGCCCGACGACTGGACCGAACTGACCGAGGAGCCAGGAACCTTTGTTGCTGCAAATTCAGGGAGTTCCCGGGTTTCCTGGCTCCGCTATCGTCATCTCATCCCCGATCAGGATCAGTGGCGATCAATCCTGCGAGGACGGAAGCCTGAGCGTCCTCCCACCGCTTCACTGATCGACGATTTTTCTTCGTACAATTCCAATCAAGTCCGAAGGGAGAATGGTCCTCCAATCGTCGAGGCTCACTGGGTCAGCGACCTTTCCATCGAGTTTGACCTCAAGGTCGATGCACTCCGAGGGCAACTTGTTCTTGAACTCATCCAGGCAGGCGTGTCGAATCGTTGTACCATCGACCTGGCGGAGGGTCTGGCGACCTTGACCCGAGATGATACTGTTCTCGCAGAACCACTGAATTGCGGGATCGACAGTGAAGGTCAGTATCGGATCGCCTTCGCGAACATCGACGATCGGCTGACACTTTGGGTGAACGGTCGGACACCCTTTGGTGAGGGTGTGGCTTTCGTTCGGGACCGATCAGAGCCCCTCGTTCCCACGACGGCAGATTTGGCTCCCGTTGGGATTGGAGCCGAATCGGCTGAGGTTCGGGTAAGCGACCTTGTTCTTCACCGCGACATCTACTATACGTTGGAACCAAATGCCTCGGACCTGGAAGGATTCGGCATGCTCCGGGGTCAGAACGAATTCCGATGGCTTCAGCTTGCAATGTCCGATCCGGCTCAATTCCCGGAACTGGCGCGGCTTGACGCACCGCGGACTTTTGCAATCCGTCCCGGCCGCTACATGATGATGGGAGACAACAGCCCTCGGAGCAAGGATAGTCGCGCCTGGTCTCGTCTCGAAGCGGAAGGAGTCTATTACGACGATGCGGCTCAACGATGGGATATCGGGCCCTGGTCCACGCTCGACCGTGCCCCGCATGAAGTGCCTGAAGAGTTGATTGTGGGCAAGGCATTCTTCGTTTACTGGCCTCACGGACGACCGTTCGGCCCCGACATTCGCGTCTCACGAGACTTCCGGCTCCCGTTTCGTCCGTATTTCGAACGGATGCAGTGGATTCGGTAACCTCGCTCCCAGACGTTCACGGCACCGATCAAGGAGGATCGGCCCCATGGCCTTGCTGGAAGTCCGCGACCTGCAGAAGTGGTACGGCAAGCGTCAGGTCGTTTGCGGTGTCGACTTTGAAGTCGAACAGGGCCAGGTTGTGGGCCTTCTCGGCCCCAACGGCGCAGGCAAAACAACTAGCTTCCGCATGACCATCGGCCTGATCTCGGCCGATGGCGGTTCCATTACATTCGGTGGTCACGAGATCACGCATTTCCCCATGTATCGCCGTGCTCGGGCCGGCCTTGGGTATCTTCCGCAAGAAACCAGCGTCTTTCGCCAGTTATCGGTCGAGAACAACCTGATGGCGATCCTGGAGACCCGTTCCGATCTGGGTCGCAAGGAACGACGACGTCGTCGCGATCAGTTGCTCGATCAGTTTGGATTGGATCATATTCGATCCACCAAGGCTCAGTTCATCTCGGGTGGCGAGAAGCGGCGACTCGAAATCGCGCGATGCTTGATCACCGAGCCGAGTCTCATCATGCTCGACGAGCCTTTTGCGGGAATCGACCCGAAGACTGTCAAGGAGATTCAGGGGTCAATTCGAGAGCTAGCGGAGCAATTCAATATCGGAATCTTGCTAACCGATCACGAATTCCGTGAAACGCTCGAAGTGACCGACCGGAACTACTTGATTTATCAAGGACGAGTGGTTGCGGAAGGCAATCGTGTCGAATTTCTCGAAAATCCTGACGTTCGTCGGTATTACCTCGGCGAACGCGCCGATGTCGGTCATCTGCTTGAAGATCGATCGCCCCATCATGGTGCACCGAAACCGTCGGCACCGAATCCGGTGACAATCGCTTCACCGCCGTCACCGTCAACCAGGGAGAGTCTTCCTCCAACTCATGGCCCTGGAAACCCCCATCCTCAGCCGGAGCCTTCGAAGCCTCGAGTGGAAGCGCCGTCTCTTCCGCCGGTTCACTTCGACCCGCTGCTTGACGCCTTCGGACCTGTGATCCTGGACCCATCATTCGGTCACGATCAGGACGAGGAAGACGATGATTTCTACAATCCCGGGCCCTCGTCTCGGTGATCAAACCTGCGTGTTGATCACCAATAAAATGATGGTCACGAGCGCCAATATTCCGGTGATCATCAAGAACAATCGAGTTGCATGTCGGAAGATCAAGGGCCACGCCTCATGACGAGACGCGGCATAGACGAGGCTGATGACCAAAATCAAGGGAGGGGCGAACCAGTAGGCGTTGATCAGGCCCAAAGGAATCAAGAATCCCACTGCAGGAAGGCTCATCAGGACGACTCCCCTCCCGGTGTCGAAGGAACCTCGGAGGCTGAGGTCGACTCTTGGTGAACTGCGGGCCCCTCAAAGGCATCGTAGATTGCCAGGATATTCAAAAGGCCGGCAATGGTTGTGTAGATATCGCCGATCTCCTTCAGTCCTCCATACTTCTGATGAAGTGAGAAGACTCGTCGCACAACGTCCTGCATCACTTCTCTGACCCCGTTGTCCATCGCCAGGTCGAGCATTGGAGCAGCCATGAATCCATTGAACAACGGTTGGAATCCCTGCTGAATCAGGGTAGCCTGAATCAAGGCGGGCCAGGCTGGCAAACCCACCCAGAACTGCCCAAGGTAGTAGAGTCGGAAATGCTCTGGATTTCTGAGCGGATTGACCCAGGTCCAGTACACATTCGCTCCTTCCCCCAGGGCAAACCCGACCGTATAAAGTCCGAAAATACAGAGAAAATAAAGAGCCCCTTTCGCGGTCCGCCCTTGGTAGACGTGGCCCAATCCAGGCCATGTCAATGCAAGCAGCGCCGCGAGGGAGCGATTCTTTAACGGAACATTTGGGGCGGTTGTCGGTTGTTCCATCAGCAGAAGTGGGGTCGCTCGGGCTTGGCAATAGGCAATCGACTCGGCTTGATCAATCTAGCATGGACCGGAGCCGCTTGGCTAGTTCGGGGCGGTCATTGGATCAATCATTGCGCTGGATGCCTGGGCAATTCCCGAGATCAGTTCCTCGGGAATCCGCGTCCGTTGGTCGAGAGCCCCAGCCTTCAACGCCAGTCCCGCAAGGCGATCGATCACACCTGGTAAGCCCTCTGCAACGGCATGGAGTCGCAGGATAGCCCGATCTGAAAAAACGGGAACGAAACGACCGGCGGCCTGGAGTTTTTCGGCGAGGTACGTCTCCGTCATGCGACGAGTCAGCCGCTCAAGGCGAAGTTCAAGCGGCCATCGTGACTGCTCAATCGAATTGGATCGTCCCGAGATCAAGACGGTGACGGCTCCGACGCTTTGAGATCCTACAGCCTCAATCCGTTCCAGTATTGTCCGGTCCGATTCCCACGCCATCAAGTCGTCTCCGTCGATTGCGAGGACAACCCCCACCCCTTGTGCTCGGTGAATTCGGAGGAGATCCACCAGGTGCCCGAGCCCCTCTGACGGGCGAACTCCAGGCTCCAGCCGCTGCCCCAAACCCAGGGCGAAACCCCGAATGATCGCATTCTCATCGAAGGGTCGGCGAACCAGGCAGAGGCGACGGCCCGGCCGTCGGAGCCGACGGAGGGATTCGTGGAGAATAACCGATTTTCCTAGTTCGGGGACGCCACGCAACTCTCCTCGTCGTTCGCCGTTCTCGACCAGGTGAACGAGCCTTGCAATGACTTCCTCGTGCTCTCGGAGAGCGATAAAAGGAACCGCACCGGGCCGAAACGGATCAAATCGCAAGTCCCAGTGTCGTAACCAGATCATGGAAACTCGTTCCTTTTCCCTTCCGAACTAGGACAGGAGCCAGAGCGAACGAATGCGAGCACCTCGTTCTGTCCTTTGGAATCGGTTAGGATGACTGATCGGCTTGCACGAATTCCTCCTGCGAATTGCTCTCCGATGGAACGCGTTTACTTTCCCGGACCTCTCGTCGGCGATCTTGTCGAGGTGACAGGCCCTGAGGCTCACCACCTGACTCGCGTTCGGCGGATTGGGCCTGGAGATCCAGTTCAACTGTTCGACGGCCAGGGTGGTGTGGCTCGCGGGCGCGTCGACCAATCGGATCGGAATCGAGTCGAGATTCGTATTGAATCCCGCGACGTTCCTCGCCCCGTACCTCCGGTCCAGATCACCTTGGCGACTGCCATTCCGAAAGGAGATCGATTTGACTGGCTGATTGAGAAATCCACCGAGTTGGGAGTTGCCCGAATCATTCCGCTTCGAACCAATCGGTCGGTGGTCGATCCTCGATCGACAAAGCTTGATCGACTTCGTCGCCTCGTCGTGGAAGCCTGTAAGCAAAGCGGGCGTGACCACCTCTTGCAGATCGAAACACCCGTTTCATGGACCGAATTTCTCGAGACTCACACACAGGGGCTTCGGCTGATCGCACATCCCGAGGGAGAAGCGATTACCCCATGCTATGGCTCAGCTTCAGAAATTGCTCTCGCCATCGGTCCCGAAGGCGGGTTCACTGTCGAGGAGATTGATCAGGGAGTGAGACTCGGTTGGAAGACTTTTGGACTTGGGCCGAATATTCTCAGAATCGAAACGGCCGGGATTGCGGCAAGTGCCGCGTTCCTTGCCCTGAATCCTTCGGAAGTCCCAACTACTGGCAGATACTCGTGACAACGCGGATGGACCATCCCGGTCAAGCGGTGGTCCACTGGCCTCCTGACTGATCCTGATAAATTGACCAGACGTATCCGTCTGGATCTCGAAGTGCAAACTCTCTCCAGCCCCAGGCCTGATCGACCGGCTCTCCCGAGAGACTGAGCATGGCTCCTTGCTCAATACAGTGCTGGTAGAAGGCGTCGACATCGTCGACTCGAAGCTGGAGATGAATGCCCAGACCGACTCGCTGATCGCGGAACTCCTGATCGTGGGCGTCCTGGGGGTGGAGCATAATGGTGAAATCATGCAGGCGAAGGACGACCAAGGCGATTGGACCTCCGTCGTACTCGGCCAGTTCCTGAACTACCGTTGCTCCGACCACTTCGTGATAGAAGTCTCGGGACCGAATCATGTCGTTCACATAAAGGAAAACGCTCGTCACCCTGGCAGTCATGCCCATCCCCCGCAGCCGGAATCAATCGGATGATCGGCCGAACGATACCCGCCGATCGTGATCTGATCAATGTGACCTGAGCTCGGTGGTGATCTGTATCATGATTCTTCGGCAAAAAATGCAACCACAGTTCGAAACACCGGCAGAAGGTAACCTGCCGCCGAGTAGTGCCCACAGTCGAGCCACTGAATGGGAGGGCGGCCCGCTGCCTCCCAGAGCTTCGTGGTTGCGGAAGGTGGGATCACTTCATCGGAACGACCCGCGATCATGAGCACTCGTTTTCCTTGAAGCCCGGCTGCGTAGGTCAAGGGATCGAACGGGTGCGTCAATCGCGCAAGTTCCTCCTTGGTCCGGCCTGATGCAATCCAGGCCTTCCGGGAGTCACGAGCCTCGTCCTCGGGCATGTCCCAGAGGATCTCGGCCAAGCCTCCTCCTCCCAGAAGGATCGCGGCCTGGCTTATCTGAGGGTCGACTCCAGCAGCCAGAGACGAAACGATTCCCCCGAGGCTAATCCCGGTCACTCCGATTCTATGGCGATCGATCTCGGATCGGGAGGCAAGCCATTGGGCCGCTCTCCTCACGTCGCAAACCCCTTGTCGCATGGCGGTGACCGACCGCTCGATGTCCGAGGAGAGAAAACGAGCATCAATCGCCGCCGGCCGCCGTTCTCCGTAATAGGGAAGCTTGACGAACAGGGCTGCCACCCCCGCATCGGCCAGCCTCGCGGCCAGATAACGGGAGAGGGCGAAATCTGCCCCTAGAATGTGTAATACAATCACCGCCGGTCGCCTTCCGGGCTGCAATGGCTGAAAATACTCGGCGTGAACGGTGTTATTCGCAGGGTCAGGGCTCGTGACGGGAGACGGGAAGGTCAGCTTTGCGACCGCATAGCGTGGTGTCTGTCGGAGCGTGTGGAGGTCAAACGCAAAGGTCGATTCCTCCAAGCGAAAGCGTTGGGGAACCCCAGCTTCACCAGGCCCTGGCATCACTCGTACCTCGCCATGCTGGACCGTGTGAAGCACAACCGCGAGGGTGAGTGTCGCAATCATGGAAACTGGCTCCAGGCGGCTCCGATTCGCATAGGCGGGGATCACTCTCTTCGTTAGCATAGCGGCCCCGATCGTTCAGGGGGAGGGAGAGTCGGATCATGCCAGCCGCTCCGTCAATTGACGAACTGCGAAATCTGTCTCCTCGTCGCGTCTGCTTGATCAAACCGAGTGCCCTGGGAGACGTCATCCACGCGCTTCCTGTGCTGGCGACTCTTCGGGATCGATGGCCCTCGGCCCATTTTTCCTGGGTGATCAATCGAGGACTGGTCGGACTGGTTGAGGGGAATCCGGCGCTGGATGACGTGATCCCGTTCGATCGGGCCAGAGCCGGCCTCGGCCCTCGGGGGCTCGCGACTACCTCGCGGTTGTTCGTTGATCTCCGCCGTCGGGGCTTTGACGTAACGATTGACCTTCAGGGGCTTTTTCGGTCCGGCCTGATGACGTTTGCGACCGCAGCCCCGGTCAGGATCGGTCGGGCCGATGCTCGCGAAGGTGCATCGGTCTTCTACACACACCAAGTGGCCTCCGATGCTACCCATGCGGTCGATCGACTCCTCGACGTCGCGCTTGCCCTTGGTGCGGAACGCGTCTTGCCTCGGTTCAATCTGGCAATTCGAGAAGAAGATCGTCAGTGGGCAGAGACGGCGCTGGCCGGAGTGCCGAGGCCTTTGCTCGTGCTCAATCCGGGTGCTCGTTGGCTGACCAAACGGTGGCCTCCCAGGCATTTCGCCGAGGTGGCCCGTCGGGCCGTGGCTCGGTTCGGTGTGGGACTCGTGGTCGTCGGGGCTGCTGAAGACCGACCTCTGTCCACATCGATTCGCCGAGAACTCGAACCCCTGGGAATCCCTGTTCGAGATCTAACCGGGCAAACCTCACTCATGGGTCTGGCCGCGGTGATGGCAAAGGCGGACCTTGTTCTTTCAAACGATACAGGGCCACTCCATCTGGCCGTTGCTTCGGGGGCTCGGGTCATCGCGATCTTTACGTGTACTGATCCGGCCAAGACGGGTCCTTATGGTCCCGGAGCCCAGGTAGTCCGCACGGGTGTCTGGTGTGCGGCGAGTTGTGTGCGACGATGTGATCGCATGGAATGTATGACCGAGCTTTCCCCGGATCGCGTTTGGCAGGTTGTCTCGCGAACCCTGATTGAAGAACGTCGTGAGGTTGCTTGATCCCGATTTCTCCATCAGGCGGGCTTCGAATCCGGGTGTCGACGCTGCGATTGTGCCCGAATCTCTCCCATCATCACATCGGTCCGATGTCGGACTCGGAAATCCAGAACTAGTGGGAGATGATCTGACGCTCGCCTGGCGAGAGGAGATCGGACAACCTCGGCGTGGGTGACATCAACCTTCGAACAGCAAAAGACCTTGTCGAGCGCACTCATGGCCAGATACGCCGGAAACGACCGAAACCGATGAAGCGGCTCGGTGATTTGCCTCATGCCGTGCCGGGCGAAGGGACCATGGGCCAGGGTGTTGCGCCAGTCGTTAAAATCACCCACGATCATGGTTGGCAAATGGGCCGACTCCTGGAAGCAATGATGTTCCAGAAGATAACTCGCCTGCCATTGTCTCGTACTCTCGTGCAAGCCAAGATGCCAGTTGACCAGATGAAGCGGGCCATGGGGCGAGTCGACCACCACCAATTGAGCCCCTCGTTTCTTTCGATTCAAATAGCGTAAACAAACGTCGTGGGCTCGATGGATGGGCCATCGAGAAAGCACAAGGTTCCCATAAGAACCGATCCGAAATCGGTGGTTCGTCTGGTAGGTCGACGCATATCCGTGGAACGAGGCCGCCAGGAGGGATTGTTGATCTTCTCCACCGGCTCGGGGGATCCCTTCGGCAACTTCTTGCAAACAAATGAGGTCGGGTTGCTCCTGGGCGATTACCGCAACGATCCGGTCAAGGTCGTAGCGGCGGTCTCTCCCACCGATCCCCTTGTGGATGTTATAAGTCAGCAGTCGCATCGTCAGGAACGGCGCTGCGCGCCGCACTCTCGGGCCTTTTCCAATGAGGGTTCCTGAGATAATCGATCCCCGCAGCCACGCTGATCACTCCAGTGATCAGCAGCAGGGGGATCGGGACCGATTGATGGTACACCACCCAGAGGAGAAACGCGAACTGAAACGCCGTTGTAGCCTTCCCCAGGATGTGCGGAGGCATACGACGGATCGCTTCCGAACCGATCCGGATCATGGCCACGATAACCCCGAACCCGACGGCCAGGTCACGCGCCGCAACAAAGAGCAAAGCTGGAAGAGAAAGCGTTTGCTCAACGAGGAGCGTCAGCAATACGACTCCCACAAACACTTTATCGGCGATTGGGTCGAGAATTTGTCCGAACGTGCTCGCGGTGTGGAAGAACCGACTGAATGCCCCGTCGAACGCATCGCTCAACGCGGCAAGGATCAAAATCAACGGCCGCCAGGCCGGGTTGACCAGAGGAAACGCCACTGCGAGGCCAAACCGAGCAAAGGTTAGCACGTTCGGAAGGATCAGGCTTGCAGTGACTTCGTGTCGGCTCACCTTGACTCCTCGACTGGGGAAGATGCTTCTCTCCGAGGCTTGCGCCTTCGACGAAGACGGTTCCAAACGCGGGCTCGTCGAATCTGTTTCTTCAGGCCGAACAGATGAAGCTGCGATTGAACCCGTTCGGCTTCCTTGCGATCAGAGAGAATTGGGCCATCCAGGAGCTCGGACTCCTCGAAAGTCAGGGGGATTCGAGTCTTCGAGACTCGAATCAAACTGTAGAGGACCATCGCGTGGGCCACCACCCGATAGCTCACCCAGTAACCGATCACGTTCGGCCCAGGGATCATGGCCAACAGAATCGAAGGGACCAGGATCAGGAGATAGAGGACGAACCAGATCATTCGGCGCTGAAATCGGCTCTCGAGATACCCGGTCCAGTAATACTCGAGATCCTTGAACGAGAGCGTGGTTGGGTGAACGAACACGATGGCATCGGCGTATCTGAGGGACATCAAGAGTCGCTCATCCGCGGGAAGCCTCGACTTGAGCCAAGCGACTGACGATTGAAGCTGCTCGGGCAATTGATGTTCCAGGCGTCGAACACGTTCAATCCACCGGCCAATCCGAGCTCGAAAGCCGGTTGGTCTTATGGATTCGCCATGGCTTAACCGCTCATCTGCGATCGATTCCTCGATCGAAGGCTCGTAATAAAAGATCGGTCGACGTCCCTCGCGTGGAATAACCAGAATCCGCAGCGATCGTTCGGCAGAGATGATCATGGAATTCCAGAAAACCGCCCGGGGATCCTGACTCGTACTCGAAACACTCAATCGATACTCAATCATCGCGGGCCGGAACGTCGATCGCCCCAATGCCGATCCGCTCTGGACGTTGAACTGGGGCATTACGTTCGCCTGAAGGGCTCGACTCCACTGTCCTTATTATTGAAGGGACCATGAACCAGAGAGTCATCGCTTGGACAGTGACATGGGAATCACCGTGTTCGGCAGTTGAGAGCGCAAGGAAGATACTCTCTTCCTCGATGATTAGGATCGGAGGAAGCCGAGCCTGAGAAGGATCATCGTTTGGAAGGACGTGCCCTGCCGTTAAGAATCGCTTTTCGGTCACCGTACCGCGTGACCACATACGTGCCACTTTTCGGGCTTCGTTCGATATCGACGATCGCTGCGTTGTCAGCATCTTCGAGCAGGTGCGTGAACGACCTGTAGCCGTAATACCCTTCGTCGAATGATGGTTTCTTTCGCCGCATCGTTTCCTTGATCAACGACGCGTAAAGTACCTCTGTATTCTCGCGAGTCAGGGCATTACAGGCTTCGATCAAGAGTGCGAAGACTTCCCGCTTCTTCTCAGGAATGGAGGAGTCGAGTTGCTCGACTGCTTCGCGTTCATCTTTCTCGATGCGTTCCAGATCTTCGTAGTAGATAAACTCGTCGCAATTGTCTCGAAGGAGTTCCGAGGTCGACCCCTTCATGCCGAGACCAATGACATGTTTGTCATTTTCCTTGAGTTTTGAGACGAGAGGAGAGAAGTCCGAATCTCCTGAAACAATCACAAAAGTGTCAATATGAGATTTGCTCCACGCCAAATCCATGGCGTCGACCACAAGGCGAATATCGGCAGAGTTTTTTCCGGTCTGGCTCCGTCGTGGGATCTCGATTAACTCGATCGCGGCCTCGTGAAACGGTGCGGTATACGCCTGATAGCGACTCCAGTCGCAATAGGCTTTTTTCACGATAATCTTGCCCTTTTCGACCAGCCGTTCGAGCACCTTATGGATGTCGAAGCGAGGCTTTTTCTGGTTCTCGAACCCCAGAGCAAGGTTTTCCAGGTCGATAAAGACGGCTAGGGTGCGACCTTCGTTCGAAGCGTTCATGACACGTGAGGGGCAGGTGTCGAGACAGCAGAAAATGGTGTGAGAGCGCCGGGCGAATCCGGTTCAATCATTCCAAGCATACGTCGAGGAGTGATCCAAGGCAATTGACCGCCCACGGCCCCGCCAACGGTCCGGCAGAGTGAACCGGACCGTGGAGGGACGGTTCAGGCGACTCAGCGGCGAGCGGAGGCAGACCAGCCACCGGCATAAAGATCACGCACGGAGCGTCGAGGGCGAGATTCGTTGACCGAGAGGGCCCGTCCGTCAATATCCTTCCCATCCAGGGCGGCAATCGCCGATCGGGCCTGATCGTCGTCGGGCATATCAACCAGCCCGAAACCACGGGAGCGGCCGGTGCGCATTTTCGTTTGGACCTCGGCCCACCCGACAGTACCGAATGGCTCGAACATGGTACGCAATTCTTCGGTCGTTACCGAATAGTTCAGATTTCCGACGTAGATCCTCATTTTCGAAGGATTTCCTTTCGCAGCAAGGTTTCGAGAGAAACGGACTTCGGAAAGAGCAACCCTGGATGTTGGCCCAGGGTTGCATGATCAACTTGGAAGAGAATCCAGGACTGCGCAATCGCTGCTGGATCGTCCATCGATCAAGAATGGTGAGATTAGCGGAGTTCGTTGATGAGCGCAGGAGAGGGAAAGCCGGTTATTCTCCAGAAATTCCCAGGAGTTCGATCTCGAAGATCAAGGTCGCGTTCGGGGGAATCGGTCCTCCAGGAGTTCCAAACTCTCCGTATGCCAGCTCGGGAGGGATGACGACCCTCCACTTGTCACCGACGTTCATCAGCTGAAGGGCTTGCTTCCAGCCCTCGATAAACTCGGCAACCGGGAAGGTCATCGGACTTTTTCCCTCTGTCGAGTCGAAGACAGAGCCGTCAAGCAGGCTGCCTTTGTAGTGAATCGTTACCGTGTCGGACAACGTTGGAGAAGCGCCTTCTCCAGCCTTGAGTTCCTCCACAAGTAACCCGGAATTGGTCGACCTGACCCCTTCCTTTTTGGCAAATTCTGCTCGGTAAGCATCGCCGGCAGTCTTGTTTTCTGCCGCCTTTTCCTTGTTCTGTTCCAGCATCGCCTTCTCGGCTTCAGCCTGCCTGGCGAGAAGCTGTTGCTCGAACTCTTCCATGACCTGAGCCAGTTGCTCGTCGGTCAAGAGGGGCTGAGCATCGTTTAAGCCATCAACAATACCTCGGGCCACCAGTCGGGCGTCGAGCTGAAACTGCTCGGACTGCATCTTCAGGGTCCGGCCAATATTCAAACCGAAGCCGTAGCTCGCCTTTGAGTTCAGATCGGAGAGCTCTGCATTGGCAGGGGCGGGTTGGGCGGCCGGTTGCTGCGCCGGCTGGTCTTGCTCGGCGGAGTTCGTCGGACCAAATGCGATCAGAGCGCCGAGCGCGATGACCATCAGGTCGCTCATCAAGCCTCCTTTGAAGGACGAAAGGGGGAGCATTGGGGTGGGACCGAACGAAGAGAGTCTGGCGATGACAGGCATCGCTGCGACCTCATTCTAACGGAGGGGACCCCTTCCCGATAACCCAGGATCGTCCCAAGAGGGAAGGATCGACCAATTCAGGCGGGTGGCCGGGACGCGCCGGACGGATGATCGTGAGTCACCAAGCCCCTTTCGATTCCGTAGAATGACTTTAGAAATGGATTATGGTGAGTGGCCATGCGCGGACCGTTTTTTCAGAAAGGTCCCCGTTTCCCAGTCCCTCCTGCGGCGATACGATCAATTCTCAGGATCTTTGAGTTGATCTCAACCCGATCGGCCTTAGGTTCTGGCCGACCCGAATTCGGGAGACAAGGGTACGATGTTCGGAAAGCTATTCGGATCGAAGGAATCGAAGAAAGCCCCCGAACTTCCCGGGAAGGTCAAGGCCGCCCCGGTCCCGAAGATGAAGCGGGTGAATCTGGCGCGCCGGTTCACGATCCTCGCCGAAACGAGCCAGGGAAGCATGTCCCATGTCTCTCGGGCCATGGACAACGAACAACAGCGTTCCGTTTGCTTGAAGGTCCAAAATAGCGTCAAGACTGCTGAAGCCCTAGCCCGAGCCTCCCGAGAAGGACGCCCACCTGAAGGACTCATCGGTTCTAGAATCCGTCACAAAAATGTGGTCTTAACCTTCGACTATGGATTGTCAACCAAGAAAGAGCACTGGCTTTCGATGGAGTTTGTCGAGGGGGTAAGCCTCTCGGAAATTCGGAAAATTGGGGCTCGGGATCTGAGCAACAAGGTCGGACTGTTAATTCAGTCGGCAGATGGCCTGGAAGCGGTCCACCAGGCAGGATTTATCCATCACGATTTCGGGCCGAAAAACGTACTTGTGAACCGTGAGAATGTGGTCAAAATTATCGACTTTGGCCTCGCAGTCCCCGATGAACCTCATTTTCACCGCCCCGGAAACCGTACTGGAACGCTCCAGTACATGGCTCCGGAGTTGATCCGGCGCGAAGCGACCGATCGTCGAATTGACATTTTTTCGTTCGGCGTGATGGCATTCGAATTGTTCGCAAATCGGCTCCCTTACGAAATGGCCAGTGATCAGATGGCCATGATCCGAGCCCGGATGAATGCAGATCCTCTCCGCCTCGCCGACGTTGCTCCCGAGCTTCCTGCCGGGCTTACTGCGGTGGTCGACCGTTGCCTCGCTCGCCGCAAAGACGATCGCTATGCAACCATGGCCCAAGTTGCAAACGACCTCAGGGCACTCGCAATTGCTCCGAGCGAGGATTGAACCCCACCTCCCCAAAGGATCTAAATCTACAATCGACGAGCGGCCGGCCGGTCACCGCGAGACCGGCAGCGACTTGCGTCAGATTCACGGCGCTGTCAGACTTTTCGAAAGACGAATGAACGGATTGGTCGATGAGCTCAATCCCAGACAATCTCGGTATCCTCTCCCGGTTGGAAGCGCGGTGATGATCGAAGTTCCCAGGGTCCGACCCGGCAGTGTAAGTGTGAACGTGGAGGAACCATTCCCTCGCATCGTTGCCTTCTTCCGGAACTCGTCCCAGGGAAACCTGGCGATTCAACGACTCATCGGTCTGGGGATTCCTTCGGATCGGCTCGGCGTCACTCCTCCCGATCAAGTCGAGGGTCACCAGGGCATGCTGCTTTCCATTCCTTGTCCTGATTCAATCCCCGTTGATCGCATTGAATCGCTTTGCCGAACTCTTGGTGCCGAGCTTCATCGCCAACGCCCCTGACAATCCCCTCCCATATTCTTGATCGAGCACCCCGATGATCTCCTCAACATTCCTTGGCGTGGCCATGATGGTCACGGCTCTGATCGCCCTCCCGACCCAGGATCGCGATGAAATCCCCGACTTTGCTCGCAATCGCCCCGAGGTTCGCTCGGGTGATCCCGTTCTTCAGTTCAATGGTCGAGACCTCTCCGGGTTCTACACCTACCTGAAAGAGAACGGATACGAGGATCCCAAAAAGGTGTTCACGGTGTCGGATGGGTTGCTCCGTATCTCCGGGGAAGAGTACGGAGGCGTGATCACCAACGACGAATTTGAGAACTATCATTTGATCATCGAGTGGCGATGGGGACCGAAAACCTTCCCTCCTCGGGTCGACCGGTCGCGCGATTCCGGACTGCTCCTTCATTGCGTTGGTGAAGACGGAGCCGCTGGTTCCGGCTGGATGGAGTCAATCGAATGCCAGATCATTGAAGGAGGATGTGGCGATTTCATTATGGTCGGAGGAGCGAAGCAACCAAGTCTGACATGCGTTGTCCGGGAAGGAGAGGGAAATCAACTCTATTACGATCCCGTCAACGGAACCCCCGTGACCCGTAACTCAGGACGCTATAACTGGTGGGGACGCGACCCAGAATGGAAAGACGTGATTAATGTCCGAGGCCCTCGAGACGTTGAGAGCCCCGTGGGAGAATGGAATACCATGGAAGTGATATGTGATGGCGACACCATCATTAACATCGTCAATGGCTACGTTGTCAACGTTGGTACCAACGCGAGTCTGACACGAGGAAAAATCCTCCTCCAGTCTGAAGGGGCCGAACTGCATTGCCGACGCTTTGAGGTTCGACCCATTCTGAAGGACTGAACTGAAGACGGAAAATCGAGTCGCCGGCCTTTTCTCCGTCCGGCGGCTCTCGAATCATTCAGCAGTTCATGAGTGTTCCGACTCGATGTTCCCTCGATCCACTTTGTCCGGGGCATCATGCGTGGTCTAGCTCGAATCCTTTTTGTCTCCCTGACGATCCTCTCCGCGCTTCTGATGCACTCGCGTCCCGCGGCGGCTCAGAATGCATCGATTTCGAGGGGGATCGAATTTCTCAGATCTCGCGGCCCCTCGGTGACTCCGGGGGAGTCCGCCCTGGCTGCCCTGGCGATGCTCAAAGCTGGCGTCCCAGCCAATGACCCGGCGCTGGTGCAAACCATCCAGAATGCATTGAGTGCCTCGACGACCGAAGGGTATCGACCGGCCCGATCCGGAGGGGCCGACATCTATGAAACTGGCATCGCCTGCATGATGTTGGTCAATCTCGATCCGGTCGTCTATCGTCCCTTGATCCAGTCCGCAGCCTCGTACCTTATGTCCAAGCAAAAAAGCAATGGGGCCTGGGACTACGACGGAAGGGCAGGAGACACGGGCGACTGCTCAATCTCTCAGTATGCGATTCTCGGACTCTGGGAAGCAGAAAATGCCGGCATCCGAATTCCTCCCAGTGTCTGGGAACGCGCGGCTCGCTGGTACATGTCGGTCCAGCGGGGTGGTGGTTGGAACTACCACCCCGACGCTCCCAGCCAGCCGACCGTTTCGATGACGGCTGCGGGTACAGGCAGCCTGTTGATCTGCAAGATGCAACTTGCTCCGTATCGAAAACGTCGAGAACGCACGGTCAGTCCCTTACTCACCCCGCTTGTCCCAGAAACCGACCAGGCTGATTATCGAGTTGGGCTGTCCGACGCCCAGCTCGACCAGGCGATCGGTCAAGGGATTGCCTGGCTCGCTCGCAACTACCGTCCTGGACAAACCAACCTCTTCGGACTCTCAACGTACTACGGTCTATATGGCTGTGAACGTGTTGGTGGACTGGGAAATCTCACTCAATTTGGTTCTGTCGATTGGTTCCAGATCGGTGCTCAATACATCACGTCGAACCAGGGGGGCGATGGCAGCTGGAACGCAATGTTCGAATCCGTTCCCAATACCTCCTGGGCGATTCTGTTTTTGACTCGGGCAACGGAGAAGACCCTTGAACGGATTCAAGTCGAGCGTCTCGGTTCGGGGACGTTGCTCGGTGGTCGGGGGCTCCCTGAGAACCTGGAAAATCTGACCGTGGCACAAGGTCGGGTCGTCGTACGACCCATGAATGGGGCGATCGAGGAAATGCTCTCGATTCTGGAAGATCCCCGGGCCGACGAGGGAGAATCGGCTCTTGCCGGGCTGATCGATCGTTACTTTACCAGTGGTCCCCTCGCCCTGAAACCATACCAAGACCGTTTTCGTGTGCTGCTGGTCGAGGGGAGTCCCTCACAGCGGCTCACGGCCGCCTGGGCATTGGCACGCACCGGGGATCTCAGCGTCGCGCCTGACCTGATTCGAGCGGTTGAGGATCCCAACAACGAGGTTGCCGCAACTGCCGACTATGGGCTTCGATTAATCAGTCGGACCATTGATGGCAACGGACTTCCCTCAGGGGTCGATGCCGATCAAAAACGGGCCGCCGCTGCCGAGTGGCGGCGCTGGTATGACTCGGTTCGACCGGCCGATCAGGTCGGTCGCGTCAACGCTTCCGGTCGCAATTGACCCCGCGAGGGGATCACTTCCATGACGGTCAACACAGTGCCCGCTTCTCCCACTTCCGCCCCCGATCCAAAGGAAAAGGCTCGGCTGCTTGAGCCTCAAATCCAGGGCGAAACCGATTACGACCGGGTGACTTCGCTGCTCATGGCGATCATTATGAGCACGGTGATCATCGTTGGCTGGCTTGCCTTGATCTATCTGACAAATCGTTCTTACGCCCGCAGCGTACCGGCTCAGATCGAGATCATTGAGGTTTACGGCGGCGGTGGTGGACGACTCGACGGTGAAGAAAATTCCACCGAACAGATCGACGTGCCGGAGGCGTCTCTCTCGGCCTTTGCCTCGAACGCGGAACTCTCACCTGCAGACTTTGAAGAACCATCACTCGAACAAGTTCCCTCCGCGATGGTCGATGCCCTGGCTAATCAGCAGTTCGCCGACCTGGCCGAAGAAATGCCTGAAGGAGGAGCCCTCGCCACTGGGATTCGTGCCTCAAAGCTTGGCACCGGAGCCGCCGCCTATGGGCTTGGTGCAGGAGATGGCGGCGTTCCTCGAGAGCAGCGCTGGAGCATCATTTACAACCCTGGTCAGACCCTCGATGAGTATGCTCGTCTGCTCGATTTTTTTGGAGTCGAGATGGCAACCGTACTCGACAACCAGATGCATTACGTATCGAACTTTACCAAGCCTCGGCCCGATGTCCGGATTGCGAATCGGGGGAACGACGATCGCCTGTATTTCCTCTGGCAAGGTGGAGGACGTCGACAGTCGGATATCGAACTGTTACGGAAAGCAGGCATTGAGGTCGGTCAACGAGGTGCGATTTTTCAGTTCTTTCCGGCCCAGGTTGAGCAGATTCTCTCTCGACTGGAACAACAATATAAGGGTTTGCAACCGCTCGAAATTCGAACGACCAAGTTCAGCGTCATTCCAACCGGCAACCGTTTTGCCTTCGAAGTAATCGATCAGCAACCACTCAACTGATTCCGCCTCGATCGACTCGGTCCTTCCCTGGGTCTGGATCTTTTTCTTCTTCCCTCTCCAACCCCTCGGACGCCTCGCATGGCAACGCTGGAGATTCACGACGGCAAGGGCCGTGTCGAATACCTGACAATTTCTCCAAATCATCAGGTTCTGATTGGTTCGGACCCCAAGTGCGACATCGTGATTGACGATGCAGAGGCAATGCCGTTTCACGGGCGACTCCGATGGAAGACTGACCGCTATAAGGTGGAGGCAACTCCCGAAGCCAGAACGCTTGAGGTCGACGGAAAAAAGGTTGTCTCCTCCAGCTTTCGCCAAGGCAGTGAACTGCGGATCGGTAAGGCGCGGATCTTTCTGATTACCCCGGACGACGGACCTGCTCAGTTCGAAAAAACTCGCGTTCAGGCTCGTCCCGGTGCTGCCCTGGCAGGAGGATGGGCAGGACAGATGGGACCAATGGCGGGTGAAGTCGAACCTCCTTCTCTCGACTCTGCACTCGACGATGTTGAAGAGATCCTTGAACAGCCTACTTCGACCCAAAGCCGAGGCTCCTCTCGAAGGGAGCGATCCCGGCCGAAGCGCTCTTCAATGAAGACGGTCGAGTCGTCTGCTTCGATTGCAAAGTCTCACCCTTCCGCGACCAGCTCCCTCCTCCTTGCTCCCGTTCGATGGATGAAGTCGGTCGTTTTCGGCAAGGATCAAGCTCCGGGAGAGGAGCGAGTGCTCTCTTCTCCGGTGGTCCTCATCCTGGTCCTTACTCTGGTCATTCTCGTTTCACTCGGGTTCGGCCTCTTTGGGATCATCCGAGAGATGGCCGCTGATCGTGCCTTCGCCAAGGCCAGAGAAAGCTTCGAAAACGCCGAATATCGGAACGCAATTGAGCGATTTGACCTCTACGTCGAGAACTATCCCCGTCATGCCCACGTCTCTGAGGCGCGAGTCCTAAGCGCCTTGTCCGAGGTCCGGCAATTCACCACGGGGAGTAATCCCGCATGGGCGAATGCCCTGGCCGCTGCGGAGTCGATGTACCAGAACCTCAGGGAAGAACCTGCCTATCCCAACGTGAAAGCGGACCTCGCCGGAGCGGTCCTGGATGTGACGAACGGTCTGCTCGATCGAGCCCAACGACTTGCCGATGCTCAGGCCCTTCACCTCGCCGAGAACGCCGTTGCACTCCACGATCGCATCGGGGGTTCCGCAGCCATGCTGGCCCGAGAACGCACGAAGGTGCCAACCCGATTGGAGGAGGCTCGTGCCTCGGTTCTCAAGGCCAAGGCTCGTGAAACCGCCCTTGCTTCGATGGACGCAGCCCTCGGCGCTGGTGACCCGGATGCGACCTACTCCGCCCGAGATACACTGGTCACGCAATATTCCGATCTGGCCGACGATCCCGAAGTCATCTCACGACTCCGATCTGCTAATGAACTAATCCGTTCCAGAATCTCGGTTGACCTTACCCGGGTGAGTGCGTCCGATGATCCCCGACCCGACCCACTCGGCCCTCCCACCTCTCTCGTCCTTCGCTCCTCGATGGAACCAGCGGGGAAATCCCCTTCACTCGTTTATGCCCTGGCTGATGGTTTCGCCTACGCGCTCGATGCCGCGAATGGTGCGCCCATCTGGCATGTCGCTGTAGGCCTCGATTGCCCGTTTCCCCCGGTTCCGATTCCCGGCGCGGGCGGAGATGTTCTCGTGTTTGATCCTCGAGAGAACGATCTGGTTCGCCTCTCGGGCAGTGATGGTCGACTTGTTTGGCGTCAGAATCTGGGCGAATCGGTGGTCGACCCTCCGTTGATCCTCGGAAATCAGCTGGCACAGCCGACCGTGGGCGGTCGCTTGATGCTGATGAATCTTGTCAATGGCGATCGACAGGCCGCGGTTGATCTGGGGCGAAAACTTTCCAAAACTCCCGTCGCGGATGAGCTGGGTCGTCACTATTACGTCCTGGCGGACGCGGCGGTTGCCTTCGTGATCCAGCGTGATCCCGTCGAGTGCGTTGCCGTCGAGTACGTTGGTCACGAGCCCGGCTCTGCGGCGTGCCCACCCGCTCGATTGGGGAACTACTTGCTCGTTTCGGAAAACCGTCGCCCCGAATCGGGACGCTGGTCGCTTTTCCAAATCGAATCCGAGGGAACCCGACTCCGTCTCCGTCAGCGAGTCCCGCATGTTGGGTGGACCTGGGATACTCCGGCATCCTCCGGTCAGGTTATCTGGGCCGTTAGTGATCGAGGAAGCATTGATGCGTACGCGATCGGGCCCTACGAAGAGGAAAACCCGCTTCGCTTGATTGCTCGGATCGAGCCTGAAGGATCGAGACTTGGTCCTACATTTACCTATGCTCGGACGGACCGAGAACTCTGGGTCGCCTCAGCCCGATCTGCCCGCTATGACCTGGAGCCCCAGGAAGCAAAACTCTCGACGGTCTGGACACTCTCTCAGGCAGGAGCAGCGGTCGCTCCTCCCCAGATTCGCGACAGGCAGATGATCTTAACTCAGGCACCCGATCGAGGACGCGGAGCGACGCTCTGGTCCGTCGACCCACTCGATGGAAGAGTTGCCTGGAGAACGGTTCTCGGGACTCCCTGGCCTACTCCTCCGGAACCCTCTCCCGGTCGTCGAGAACTTGCCTCGCTTTCCGGAGATGGAAGCCGTCTGCTGATTCCGCTCGAAGACCTTCAGTCTGGGGGGTTTGTCGTCGAGCCAATCCCCAGACCCGGTGACCGCCGACTTCCTGTGGGGCAACTCCAACGGATGGATGTCGGGCAGGCGACTTTGATCCTCCCGTCGCCTGATACGGATCATCTCTTGATTCGGGAGCAAGACGGGCCTGATCTGACCCGAGTCACGCTTCCTTCCCCTCTCAGCGCTCGTCCCTTGGCCTGGGAGAACGACCTACTAGTACCCGGCATTGATGGTCGAGTTTATTTGATCGAGCCTACGACGGGAGGCCCCGTGGCTGACCCGCTCTTACCGACCTTCACTGGAGATGGCCCGATCTCATGGCTTGACCCGGTGCCAATCGGAATCGATGCCATTGCCCTCGCTGACCGAGAGGGAGTGGTGCGACGTGTGATCAAGGACGATGGCGATCGTCCTCGACTGGCAATTGAAGCCGAAGTAACGCTCGGTCAACCTCTTGTCGCTCCCCCTGGGTCCACCGGGGACACGGTCATCCTTGCCACCGCCGACGGCTGGATTCGAGCACTCGCCTCTCGAGACCTCAGTCCGGCAGGTGCCTGGGAGCTTGACGCTCCCGTCGCGCTTGGGCCCTATACAGACCTCGATTCCGGAACGGTTTTCGTTGCAGACGCCTCCGGCAAGGTCATCGCGTTCGGTCTCGGTGGAGAGCGTCTTTGGACCATTGATTTGGAGGGAGATACCTTATCAGGCGCTCCCATCATCGAGGGCGAAGATGTCTGGCTCTTGACGCTTGGGGGAACGCTGCACCTTCGATCTCGAACCGACGGAATGCCACTGAATCGGTTCGAACTGACACCTTTGCCTGCAAGCGGACCAAGACCGATTGATCATTCGATGGTCATTCCCTCCTCGCCAGGAACTCTCCGATTGCTCCGCTCCTCAGATAATCAGGATGCGGCGAATTGATCGGTTTGAAAGGTCGGCGCAAAAAAAGTCACCCTCAGAATTGAGGGTGACCTGCAGAGTTGCGTTGCGCGGCGAAGCAATCTTATCTTGATCGATTTAACTTTTTGAGGTCTCTGCCAGACGAATGAGGGCCCTGGCTCGTCCCTCGGCTCGAGCCTTGTCAGCCAGATCGAGTGACGAGGTGGCTTTCCTCGATTTCGCCGAATCAAGCTCTTGATGAGCAACGTTCAGGTCGATTTTCTCAACCGGCATGGCACGAGAAGTAAGAATGGTGACCACATCGTCGCGAACCTGAGCAAATCCACCGTCCACAAAGTAACGACGTTCCAAGGTCCCTGTCCGCAGACGCAGCGCCCCAAATCCGAGACGACCGATCAGCGGAGTGCGACCTGGCAAGACTCCGAGTTCCCCATCAAACAGGGGGAGTGCAACAAACTCGGCAACATCGTCGAGAACAGTTGCCTCGGGAGTCACTACCAAACAGCGAACACCGTGATGTTCCTTTTTCACCGGATTGCCCGGAGGAGTATCAAACGGTTCCTGGGGTTCGATCAGGGCCGCAGTCGTGGACATGGCCACTCAAGTCTCCCGATTCAGGCTCGCTGCAATGAAGATCGGAGCGTGGGTCAACGGATCAGTTCACGAATGTTCCGTGCGACGATCGGGGAATCGAGTTCAAGAATCGAATCCCCGAGACAGGGCAACACTTAGCGAGCCATCCGGTTCGCCTGTTCCTCGGCTTCTTCGATCGCACCAACATAGAGGAAAGCGCTCTCGGGCAGATGATCCCACTTGCCGTCGCACAATTCCTTGAAGCTGCGAATCGTGTCAGCAAGAGGCGTATATTTGCCAGCTTTACCGGTGAACACCTCTGCAACGAAGAACGGTTGCGAGAGGAACCGTTCGATCCGTCGAGCACGATGAACAATGACTTTATCTTCCTCGGAGAGTTCGTCGATGCCGAGAATCGCGATAATATCACGAAGTTCTCGGTAGCGCTGAAGGATCGATTGGACCCGTCGGGAAACCTCGTAGTGTTCGACACCGATGAACTGCGGGTCGAGAATTCGGCTTGTTGAGCCAAGCGGATCGACTGCCGGATAAATTCCCTTCTCCGAAATCGAACGGGCCAGCACGATAAAGGCGTCAAGGAAGCCGAAGGTCGTGGCTGGAGCCGGGTCCGTCAAGTCGTCGGCCGGGACATAAACAGCTTGAACCGAGGTAATCGCCCCCTTCGTGGTCGAAGTAATCCGTTCCTGCAAGGCTCCCATTTCGGTGGCCAGGGTCGGTTGGTAGCCGACATTCGACGGCATCCGACCTAGCAAGGCCGACACCTCGGAACCCGCCTGGCTGAATCGGAAGATATTGTCGACGAACAATAGCGTCTCGGCTCCTGTCGCGTCTCGGAACCATTCCGCGTTGGTCAAGGCGGACAACGCGACGCGGAGTCGGGCGCCGGGGGGCTCGTTCATCTGCCCAAAGAACATCACGGTGCTGTCAATGACCGATTTGGCATCGTCGCCAGTACCGGTTTTTGTCTCCTGCATTTCGAGCCAAAGGTCGTTGCCTTCGCGGGTTCGTTCACCTACCCCGGCAAAAACCGCATAGCCGCTGTGGACCTTTGCGATTCGAGCAATAAGCTCCTGCAGAATCACCGTCTTGCCTAAGCCTGCACCGCCGAACAAACCGATCTTGCCACCCCGCACAAACGGAGTCAGCAAATCAATGACCTTGATTCCGGTTTCAAAGACTTCGGTCTTCGGGGAAAGTTGATCAAACGACGGAGCGGGTCGGTGAATCGGCCACTGTTCCTTTGCCGGGACCGGGCCTCGACCATCGATCGGTTCACCCAGCAAGTTAAACACTCGGCCAAGCGTTTCCGTCCCGACAGGAACACTCACAGGTGCTCCTGTATCAATGACGTCCATGCCCCGGACCAGACCATCGGTACTTCCGAGGGCAACACAACGCACACGGTTGCCACCGAGGTGTTGCTGAACCTCGCCAGTCAGGTTCACCGAGACGCCCTTCACCTCGGTCTGAACTTTCAGGGCAGAGTAAATCTCAGGCAGATAGCCCTCATCAAACTCAGCGTCGAAAGTTGAGCCAATAACCTGTGTGATCCGTCCGGTTGCGGTGGCGGTGGCCATGGGAAGATACCCTTGGATTCAAAAGCGTGGGGGGAGTGTTCAATCGTGTATCCAGCGAGGCTGACGGTATGTGAATCAAACCGATCAACCAAGCGCTGCGGCACCACCGATGATCTCAGACAACTCTCGTGTAATCTGCGATTGCCGGGCACGGTTATATTGACGAGTCAGTGTCTTGACCATCTCGTCGGCGTTTTCTGTGGCGCCCCGCATTGCGATCATGCGCATAATCTGTTCACTGACGGCGGCATCGAGGAAACACTTGAAGAGTCTGACCTTGAACGATGCCGGAACAATCTCCTCAAGAATGCTTTCCGGTTCCGGCAGAAATTCGTAAGGCGTTCGAGCTCGGGTGAGGGCTCCATTGGGACCCTGTCGAGGGTGACGACTAAGATCCTCACTCGCACGATCCACAGTCATAGGAAGCAGCGTTTCGCTCACTGGGTTCTGGCGAGAGGCTGAAACGAATTTTGTGTAGACAACCTCAAATCGGTCGATTTCGCCCCGAAGAAACATCCCGAGATAGCGGTTTGCCAAAATCTCCACTTCATCAAACTGAGGACGATCCTCAAATTGCGTGTAGGTTGTGTCAACCGCGATTCGGCGAAAGCGGAGGAAGCTGATACCTCGTTTCCCTGATACTTCGAGCAGTGGAGTCGTGCCTGTTCCTTGAAACTCTTCGTAATTTCGGGTCGCAAGGCGAAGCACATTGCCATTATAGCTGCCCGCTAGCCCGCGATTGCTAGTCAAGACGAGCATGCCAACTCGACGAACAGGATCGCGTTGTTCCAGCAAGGGATGAGTCACCTGAGTGGATGACGTCTCACTCAGATCACTGACAATCTCGGCAATCTTCCGGGTGTACGATTCAGCCTCCGTTGCACGGTCCAAGGCTTTTCGAAAGCGGGCCGTGGCGATCAACTCCATCGTCCGCGTAATTTTCTTGATATTCTGGACCGACTTGCGGCGTTTGATGATCGCTCGGGCCTTGGCCATGATCAGGAAAGTCTCTTCTCGGGATGGACCGGCTCCGGGTCTGTCGGATCACCGGCGGATAAGGCCAATTCAATCGAAGCCGATGGCTCCGACTGGCGAGGATTCACGGGGCTTCAAGGGAGCTGGCTGCAATACCTTGAAACCCCGAACTCAATCGACTGTCCAGAGGAGGAGGGAGCTGCATGGAGGGATCAGAGTTAGACTGAAGCGACCGTAGCAGCTGCCCCTGATGTGTGCTGGGGATGCGCCATTGAGTAGCGTGTCCGGAATTCCTCCAGGGCTGCTCGAAGTCCGGTGACAATTTCGTCGGTGAGCTTCTTCTCCTGCACCAAGCGGTCCCGAATCTCCTTCTTCTCGGTCGCCATGAACCGTAAGAACTCCTGCTCGAATTGCTGAACCTGAGAAACGGGTAGGCTGTCCAGGAAACCTTCGGAACCAGCAAAGATGCTCATGACTTGATCAGCGACGTTCATTGGCTGATATTGTGGTTGCTTTAGCAACTCCACCATCCGATACCCGCGATCAAGTTGTTGCTGGGTTGCCTTGTCAAGCTCAGTGCCGATCTGAGCAAAGGCCTCCAGCTCTCGGAAGGCGGCCAGGTCAAGCCGAAGCCCGCCGGCAACCTTCTTCATGGCCGGTACCTGAGCTTTGCCGCCCACACGGGAAACCGAAATGCCGACATCCACGGCGGGCCGGACACCGGCAAAGAACAAGTCCGGTTGAAGATAGATCTGACCATCCGTAATCGAGATGACATTTGTGGGAATATAGGCCGAGACCTCTCCCTCAAGAGTCTCGATCAAGGGGAGTGCTGTCAGCGAGCCTCCGGATTTCGCGGTCTTGGCGATTTTGTGTCCGGTGGAGTAGTTCGCCTTCAGATCGTGCTCAGCCTCTTCTTTACCAGGGACGCCAACGTAGACCTTCCCGTTCACACCCCAAGATTCGGTAACAGGGTCGGACGAGTTCTCTGTCGGAGCCGTCTCCGGAACTATGACGTATTTTTCTGCCAGCTTGGCTGAGCGCTCAAGAAGGCTGGAATGGATATAAAACACGTCGCCCGGATAGGCCTCACGGCCTGGGGGACGTCGAAGCAGGAGGGACAGCTCACGATACGCGACTGCCTGTTTCGACAGGTCGTCGTAAACGCAGAGGGTCGCCATGCCTTTCTCATACATGAAGTACTCGGCCATGGCGCATCCCGCGTAGGGAGCAATATGCGCCAGAGGAGCCGGATCGCTCGCTCCGGCGGCGACCACGATGGTGTAATCCATCGCACCTTCACGTCGAAGAATGTCGACCAGCTGAGCGGTGGTCGATTCCTTCTGGGCGATCGCCACGTAAACGCAGATGACCCCTTGGCCCTTCTGATTCAAGATCGTGTCGATCGCCACGGCAGTCTTGCCGGTCTTTCGGTCGCCGATGATCAACTCTCGCTGACCTCGGCCGATCGGGATCATCGAATCGATGGCCTTGATCCCCGTCTGCAACGGTTCGTCGACCGGTTGCCGCTCAGCGATGCCCGGAGCGGAAGAAAAGACCATTCGACTCGAGTCGGAAAGGATTGGGCCGCCATCGTCGATTGGAATTCCGAGCGGGTTGACAACCCGCCCGACCATGCCATCGCCAACCGGTACGCTCAACAATTCTCCGGTAGCCGTCGCCGTCTGGCCTTCGCGAATCTGCTTGAAATCCCCGAGGATGATCACACCCACCGAGGATTCTTCAAGATTCAGGGCCATGCCTCGAATCCCGTTCTCGAAAGCAACAACCTCGCCGGCCATGATGCCAGAGAGGCCGTGAATTCGAGCAATACCGTCACCGACTTCGAGCACTCGGCCGACTTCAACCCGGTCGACGTCGGCCCGGAACTCCTGGATCTCGCGCTGGATAAGTGAGGTGATCTCGTCGGATCGGAATTTCATAGGTCGACCTTCGATGGGGGGATCACTCAAGGCGGTCGGCAACGGGATCAATCCGAACACGTTACCAACGGAAGTCTTCGGGAAGCATTGTGGGGCACGGACGATCAATCGACCACGAGATCCATGCGAGTACGAAGCTCTCCGGCTCGACTGCGGAGCAAAACCTCGTGCATGCGTCGCAATTGATTCTGGATCGATGCATCGTAGAGTTGGTCGCCGATTTGGACCACCAGGCCGCCGATGAGGTCTGGCTGAACCTCCTCGGTGATCATGGGATTCGCTCCCCCGGCCAGGGAAACCAGGCGTTCTTGAAGTAATTCGCGCTGCTCGGAATCGAGTGGAACGGCAGATCGAACGGTTACAGGAATGCGATGATTTTGCCGATGCCAGATGGTCCGAGCGATTCGGGCAATCATGGGGACCAGGCCGAGACGACCCCGGCGGTTCAAGACCCTGAGAAAATTCAAAAGTGTCGGGTGAGCTCGGCCTTCAAATGTCGAAACCAGCAGTTGATCACGACGCTGTTGATCTGTGATTCCCTCGGACAACAAGCTCGCAAAGACGGGCTGGTTTTGAAAAATATCAGTGACGAACTCATCGAGTTCGCCCAGGATGACTTCGGTCTCGTTGGTGGTTGCTGCAACATTGAGCAGTGCGGTCGCATAACTCTGAGAGACCGCTTCGGTACCTTCGTCGAAAACGGTCCCTCGAACATCGGGAGATGACTCCTCGCTGCTCATCAACTGAGTCCTCCTCGACCATTAGGACCGACTGACTGGAGTTCCTGAGAAGCCACCTCGATCAGGCGACGATGCTCATCCCCCGAGATTTCTCGCCGAAGGACCTGCCCGGCGACCGTGACTGCAAGATCGGCCGAACGTTCGTACAGTTCAGCAACTGCCTGATCCTTGGCCGCCGAAATTTCTCGGGTGGCTCGCTCGACCGTTGCTTCCGCATCAGAACGAGCCTGGCTGAGTCGTTCCTGGTATGCCGTCTCGGCTTTGCGGTTGGCTTCGTCCATGATCTGTCGGACCTGATCCTGGACCTGTTCCATTTGCTTGCGATGCTGTTCGAGTAAGGCAGCTGCCTCAGCCCGAGCGTTCTCTGCCTCTCGGAACGCAGATTCCAGCGATTGCTCGCGATCTTCAAGTGCCTTGGAGATCGGTCCCCAAGCAAATCGGTAGAGCAAGACCAGGAGCAGGAAAAAGACAATAACCGTGTAAATCGCAAGAGAAGATTCAGCAGCGAGGATATTTATCTCACCTTCGCTTGCGGCGTGAGTGTCGCCGTGCGGCTCGCCTTCATGAGTAGCGTCCGCCTGAGCCGTATCCTCGAAAGGCGGTGCGGCAACTGCCGAAACGTGACCACCAATCCAGATTGCCGTAAGGGTGATCAGTGTTGTCATCAGTGGCCCGAAGGCCGATAGCTTGCGCCGGAGCATCGCAGGGGGGCCTCGCGATCGTGTCGGTTCGCGGCGATCAGGGTATGCGAAAGCGAACGAAAAGGGAGATTCATCTCGAAACATCCGAGAACCCTTTATGCTCTCGGATGTTTCGTGGCTCGACTCAGTACGCGGAAAGAATGAAACCGATGATAATCAAGGCAAAGAAGGAGACACCTTCAATCAACGCGGCCGAGATAATCATCGCGGTCTGAACATTACCAGCGGTTTCCGGTTGACGGGCCATACTTTCCACGGCCGACCGGGTCAGCAAACCGATTCCGAAACCGGCACCAATAATCACCAGACCGGCACCCAACGCTCGAGAGTCCGCGAACGCACCTTTGGCAGAAGCGGCACTTGCGATCCGAGCTGCATCCTCAGCCGATTCAGCCTGGAAGGACACGGCGGCCGAGCCGTCCTGGCCAAACGAGGCAATAGCCGGGACCAGCAGGGCGGCGGTGAAGACCAGAATCGGGGCGGCGATCTTCGCGAAGGACATTGGGGGGAACACTCCTCAGGGGTTGTGGGGCAGGGGATCGATGGGGCGAGGGCAAAAAAACCAGCGGACACCCGCCGCTGGAGAGCCCGTCCGCCGCGAACTCAATGCGAGTGGACGGCCGCACCGATAAACAACGCCGACAAGAAGGTGAAAATATATGCCTGCAGGAACGCGACGAATAGTTCGAGCAGGCTTAGCAACACCACACCGCCGACGCTGGCGGCAATGACAGGCCCTTTGATGTAGAGGGCAGCCTCCGACACCGTCAGGGTGAAGCCAAGGATCACCGCCAGCACAATGTGGCCAGCGAGCATGTTCGCAAATAGTCGTACCGAGAGCACCACGTGCCGGATCAAGAGGCCAGCCACCTCGATGACGAACATCAGCGGCCAGAGAAACGGCTTCATGATCCAGGGTACGTCCATATGCGGCACAAGGTTTTTCAGGAAACCAGCCGGCCCCATCTCCTTGACGCCCGCCACAACAACAGCTCCGAGCGTCATCAGAGCCAGCGTCGCCGTGACGTTGATATTTCCCGTGGCTGAAGCCCCGCCGGGAATCATTCCCAGCAAGTTGCAGATCAGCACAAAGAAAAAAACGGTCCAGAGATAGGGCAAGAACTGATCCGCATGATGATGGCCAATGGCTGGTCTGGCCACTTTGTCTCGAATGAAGACGAGAATCGCTTCGAAGACGTTCAAGAGACGGCCTCGAGTCACCTTCTGACGGGCCGCATGACGAGCAAGCGGAATGAAGATCGCGAGCATCAAAAGCGCGGCGACCGCTTCCATGACCATGAACCGCGTCACCTGAATCCCGAACAGGACAGGCAAATCCAGTTCTCCAAGGAACGGGATTTCGAGCGTCGGGTGATCTATAACGTGGTCGAGTGGATTGTGTTCGTCGGCCATGGATGATCGTTAAGGTTCGAGAGTTCGCCGGGGGGGAAATCGTTCGAATCCGAAGGGGGGTCACCCACGCGATCCGTTCGATCGGGTTGAGGAGGCAAGCCGAACCATGTGAAACATGCCAAGGAGAAAGCCCAGGCACGCTCCCACGAGAGTCGCCGTCGGTGCGGTCCCCCAACGTCGATCGAGAGCGAATCCTGCCACCGCGGGCAAGGAGAACTCAAGACCTAACGTCGAGATCCGATACGCCCAGATAAACCCAGCCGATACGGGACTCGGGGATGAAGGGGAAGGCAACCGGAACACCTCGGCCCTATGTTGCAAGGGGCCAGTCACTCTTACGAAAGGACCCGCACGGGATCATTACGACGAGCGTGGAGACGGGTCTCGAAAACCTTCCAGTGATCCCTGATGGAATCACTTGATACATCGCACAGACCAGTGCTGTCAACTCCCCAGACCCCACTTTGAGAAATTTTTCACAGATTGGCCGCGGCCTTTACCCGTTCATGCCGGAAACTGTACCAACTCGCTGCAAGTGTCCGTTGATGGACACCCTGGACATTTTTTTCATTGACAGGAAGTGGTAAATAATGGTATCAACATCGTAGCTGGAAGCATTGTCTGCGTCCCTCAGAGCCGATTAAGGGCTTGCCGATGGGCACACGCTTACTCACAATTCGGACTTCTTCGTAAAGGCGGCGAGTTGATCACCCTATTGGGCGATCAATCGGCCGCCTTCGGTGTTTTCTTGTGGGTTAGTGTTCTGCTCTTCTGGTAACTGTTCACATCCTCTGAGTGAACGTTCCGGCTGCTTCCGCCAGTTCGCAGTCCGGGAGACATGGATTTCTCCGGATCGGCCCACTCACGGATGATGTCCGCGATGACCACGACGGGCCGCAAGGGCCCCCGCCTGCGGCTCGGATTCGGAGTGGCCAGAGATGACTGTCGAGACGCTCAAGGACTGCAACAAGAAGGAGCTGGCCCGGATGGCGAAAGACCGGGGAATCCCCGGTTGGCATGCGATGCGAAAAGACCAGCTCGTCCGAGCACTCACCACCGCAATCGCTCCCCCGTCATTGCCTGGTCGCTCTTCTAGCATCAAAAAAAACGATACGAGCGAAGTCAAGTCCCGCGACGTCCGCCGTCGCCGATCCCGGCCTGAACTCCGGGAACCGGAACCAGAGCACACTTCCGTTCAGGCGTCCCCTCCCAGGACCCTGGACCACGGTTGTATCAAGGATCGAATTATCACTTCGGTGCGCGATCCCTATTGGTTGCACACTTACTGGGAACTGAGCCGAACAACCCTCGGCCGCGCCCAGGCTGCCATGGGCCAGGAATGGCACCGGGCTCGACCGATTCTTCGTTTGTTCGATGTCACCAGCGAAGACACCACGTCTAATGCCGAGCGCGTCGTTCGAGACATCCCGATTCACGGGGGCGTGAACAACTGGTACATCGACGTCTGCGAGCCCCCCCGTTCGTATCGGGTCGACATTGGATATCTCTCCTCGCAGGGAAGGTTCTTCGTCCTCGCTCGCTCCAATGTGGTTACCACTCCTCGCGTCGGCTGCAACGATCTGCTTGATGAACACTGGGCCAGTGTCGACTCCCAGTACCAGACCATCTTCAAGCAATCATTGCATGGCGGTTCTGCCTCACGAGACCTCCTCGAAATTTTCGAGGAACGCCTGCGACGTCCAATGAACCCCCTGAATTTCTCCAGCCTCGGGACCGGTGCGCTTCAGGCCTCGAATGGAAGCAGGAATTTTCACTTCGAAATCGATGCCGAGTTGATCGTCTATGGCACGACCGAACCAAATGCGAAAGTCACCCTCCAAGGCGAGCCTGTCAAACTTCGCCCCGATGGATCGTTCAGCGTTCGCTTCAGCCTTCCTGACAGCCGTCAAATTATCCCAGCTGTCTCCTCCAGTCCCGATGGCGTTGAAGAGCGTACGATTGTCCTCGCGGTCGAGCGGAACACCAAAGAGCTCGAACCGATGATCCACGACGGCAACGAACTCTGATCACATCGTCTCAGAGTGCTTTCCAGGCGTTTTGCTCTCGACGCCGCGACTCATCCCGTGTTTCTGGGAGAGTCGCGGCGTCTTTTTATTCGTCGAAATACCTGGACTGGCATAGACTTCTCTCAAGGCTCTCGGGTCGATTCGGCTCGGGTAGATTGAGCCAATGGTGCCCGAGGGATCGTCAAGAGGCTGCGAACGTGAGTAAAGATATTTGTCTAATTCTCGCCGGTTGGGATCACGACCCTGATGATTTTCAGGTCCGGATCGTGGCCGGTCTCGACGGCCGAGACAAGCTTCAGATGCGGCTTGATCTTGGATTGCTCCAGATGGAACTTGAGGGCAGGCCAGACGGTCAGAAACCCTTCGGAGCCGACTCATTGCTCGACTATCATGAGATGCAGGCCAGGCAAAGCCAATCGGACTCCCTCGGATACACCCTCGAACCCTCCGACTGCGAAGAGCTCATGCGAGAGGGTATCCAATTTTATCACCGCTACGTCGCGCTCTTTCACCTGGGACGCTATGACCTCGTCTCAAGAGACACCGATCGCAATCTCCGACTGTTCGAATTTGTGAAGTCCTACGCAATTCGTGATCGCGACAAGTTCGCCTTCGATCAGTATCGTCCCTACGTCACCATGATGCGGGCCCGAGCACTTGCCCATCAGGCACTTGACCGGAGTGATCATCGCACTGCAATCGACGCGCTCGATCAGGCCATTCGAGCAATCAAGGGATTCTTTCACGAGTACGATCAGCAGGATCAGCTCAACAGCTCTCAAGAACTGATCCTTCTTCGCAAACTTCGTCGAGAGATCGAGCGAGAACGACGTACCGATCCTGTCGAACGGCTCGACGATCAGCTGCTCCACGCAGTTGCCCGGGAAGACTACGAGGAAGCAGCTCGCATCCGCGACCAGATCCAGCGGCTTCGAAATGCGAGTTCCATGAACCCCTCCGATCGAAGTCCCGCCTCTTGATGGTCAGGGTGAGACGTGCTACAGTTCCACAGTCTGGTTCGCCAGACCCTCTGCCATGTTCGCGAAGGGTGTCGCTTATTGGAGAACCAACGCTAAGACCCGTAGGGGCCCGTACGATTCCTCGGCTTTGCCAGCGAATCTGAGCGCCCCACTTGAACTGCGGGTTCTCAAAACCGCCCTGGACGGCATTAGGGTGGAGGACTTCATCGAGCCCGTACCTTGTCTTCTTCTTTGCGGAAGCATTGTTCGGGCTCTTGCTCTTTCAATCGAAGGGTGATCTGTGGTGTCGACTGATCCTCTCCGCACCGCTAAATCGCGGTTGCGTAGTCTCGTTGTCGACCGCATTCTGGCGATGAGCGAGGTTAACCGCCTTCACGAGGAACAGACGCTTCAGGACTGCTTCCAGACCCTTCCCGGTTTTGACCAGGCGAAAATCGTTCTCCTGTTCATCGCTCACCTTCCCGAAGAGGTGGCGACACGATCCATGATCGAAGATGCGATCGGGCGAGGGAAGACTGTGGTCTGCCCTCGCGTGGATCGCAAGGAGCGTCGCCTGAGACTCTTTCGGCTTGACAGTTTCGAGGACGACCTCGTGCCTGGCCCGTTCGGCATTCCCGAACCCAAGCCCGGCTCGTTCGAATTCCTTCCGAAGGAGATCGACTGGGCGTTAATCCCTGGAATTGCGTTCGATGTTCGGGGGTATCGACTGGGCCGAGGAGCTGGATTTTACGATCGTCTCATTCCGTTACTCAACCCAAAGGCGCCTCGCCTTGCGTTGATCCTCGACCCTCAATGGGTCGACGAGGTGCCAACCGAACCTCACGATCAGCCCGTCCATGGGGTGATCGGCACTCAACGCTCATGGCTGTCTCCCGAGTTTCCCGCCTCTTAGACACCATCCAGATCAATCCAGCTCCATCCTGTCAGCAATAGAGGCCAAGGACCAAGCTGGAATCATCCGATCGGCCGATCACCATCACGTTTCGGTCACTCCGACTCGCGTAGGGTGACTTGTGGAGGATTCGCATAGGCATCAAAAGCCTTGGCGATCTGGGCCTGTTCTGTGTCACCTTTGTGGAAAATGACCCGATAGCCAAGTGTTATCGATTCTCCCGGCGCAATCGTGTGTGTGCCTGAGTCGGCGTACTTGAAGTCTTTGTATCCGAACGGATTCGCCGCAAAGAGCCCATAGTCACGAACGTGCCAGGTTGTTGGATAACGGAAGCTGCTGGGGTGATTCAAGATCGCAACGCCGAGGATCTCATCTCCGATTGGGCCGGTGTAATCGACCCACGGCGACGCCTTACCCCATGCCTCAGAGTTCTGTATCCCCTCGGCATTGAGAATTCGCCCTCCCGTATTCTTATTGACGTTCATGGATGAAGCCAGTCGCAGCCCGAAAGTTCCTTCCTTCGTATCTTCGAACGTGACAGGAGATGTTCCGGCGGAAATCGTCACGTCGAAATCAACCACACGCACCTCTTCAAGGTCATAGGTGCGCCAAACGCGATGGTCTGTGCAAAGAACCTGCCCCTCGGGCGATTTCCAGGCGTTGGTCGTTTCGATCACTCCGACAACCGGTCCCTCAACGACACTCAGGCGATTCGATTCTGAGATCGTCCCGAACGTTGGATTGGGCCGGTTAAGCGGATCAGAGGCCCAGAAGTCGATTCCATTGACATTTCCATGCGTAAACCAGAACGATCGTTGATGTGGGTGGTCCCGATCTTCCCCTTCCACGTCCTCCATTGGGTAAGCCCTCGTGATGGGAGCCCCGGTAGGACCAATGACAGGAAAGAAATACGGTTTGTGACCATCCGCCGCGCGGTAGATGGTGAAGAGTTCACCATCGATCTCGACCCTTAAATTACTCCCTTCAGGCGTGATCGATACCCCGTCAGACGAGCCTGAGGATGGGACCATTGCGTATTGAATCGTTTCACTCGCTCCAAGTGCAGGAATTACCATTGCCAGCCCTAGCGATTCCCCGTCCTCGATGACCTGAGCTTCCAGAGGAGCCCCGCCTCCTTCAATCGGCACCAAAGAGAAAGACCCTGGTTCAAGCTCCGCATCCTTGATCGAGAGATAAACCGGGGAATTGGTTAGCTCGACACCGGTACCGCTCAAGGTCAATGTCAGGTCCCCTGCCAGGGCAGGTGGACCCGCAAGCAAGACGAGCAAGAGGGTGGCATTCGTGAATCGTTCCATCATCACAGTCCTCCCGGAGAAGCATGTCGAAAACCTGACGGAAGCATCGAGTTCAGGGCTGACACATGGCCTGACATCGTCTGAGCGGCTATCCTACGGCCACTCAGGTTCGGATCGCCAGGGGGGAGCGGGGCCTCATCGAATGACCTACGAGGAGTTTTTTCAAGAGTGTTCCCGCCTCCTCAACCCGCTCCAGACTTCGAGCGACCCTGGAGAGGAATTTCGGGCCCCACCGCTCGACGTGCTTCGATATGAAGTACGCCCCGTCCGACTCCACTGGATTCCCGTCCTTGGCCGGGCGCTCGGCGTGGTCTCGATCATTCATCAGCCGAAGGACATCACGGCCAGTGCCGAGTCGCATCGAGCACTTCTCCTCCGTGTTTCCCAGGCCGTTCATGGACGATACCCGCCTTGGCCTTCGGGTGGCCACGGATTTGTGATCGGTCTGACCACTGTCATTGTCACGACCGATCGGATCACTCCTCAAGACGAGCAATTCCTGGAAGGTGTGTTTCCCACTCATTTTCGGTCGCGGATCGTCCCGATGGCGATCTTCCGCGTGAACCTCGAACAGGAAGCCTTCGCGTTCGCCATCGGTCCCTCGGCTCAAGACCTTTTTCCGGAGCCGATGACCCTGGCAGATGGACTCTCCAGCCTTCTTGGGCGCTTTGTTCCTCCCCTTGAGCTGGACTGATGGCCGCATCTCCAGGGATCCCCCGTGTTTCAGCCTCCGAGCAACCACAGAGTGATCGGGAATGCTCGATGGTAAGGCGGATCTGAGCGATCCGTCAGCAAAGCCGCCGAGACGCGATGGGCCGTCTCGTCCCGAGGAACCTTAACCAGTCTCGGGAAGGCGCAGCCCGAGCCTTGACCATCCGTGACGCAGATCTCGCACGTCCCCTCGCCACCACACTGAATTGTGAGTGTGGTTGCAGGGTGAGTATCCGGTCGGAGGGTGATCTCGACCTCCTCGATCTGGGCAAGAGCACCCATTTCGCTCATCACCGATTCCAGAACAACCTTGATCAATCCCTCCCGACCACGCAAGGAGGCTTCACATCGGCCATCACCGAGAATTTGAGGCGATCCCTCGGGCTTCCAGCCCAGTTGCCCAGCCAGCCAGCCAACCAGCCATGCCGCGGCGCGGGATGGTCGATCAGTGTCCTTCACGTTCGACCTGACCCGAATCGAGACAATCCGTCCGAGATTCCCCGCCACAGGGGCATCGAATTGATCCGCGATAAGGCTTCGCCAGGTTGTCAGTCCAAACCAGGCCAGATCCCTCGCCTTCTGCCCCTCATCTGCCTTCAATGCCGCAGCAAAGCTGCCAGGATCGGCCTCGGGATCGGGGAGATCGAGAATGACTCGAGTGGCTTCCCCAGCCAGTTGCTCGAACAACTCGGGAGCCTCGCGCGGGTCGTCGCACCACCAAAGAACTGAATGGAGGTCGGATTCGACCAACGATCGGACCGCACCGGGCAACAGGTCGCGACCCTCAACGCTGGTTCGCAGGATGATCTGTTCGCTACAGACCTGCGGACGACCAGGCGCCGGGAGATGACACTGGGCAGAGACTTCTGCCAATAGCTTCCGACCCGCCTGAGGGTCAGGCCTCAGGATAATGAGTCGAGAAGGATACTGGGTCGTGATCGCCTCAATGGTTTTTTCCATTTCCGGTCGATTCGGTCCGAGATTCACCAGCACGACATTTGCCAGGACCACTCGGGTCACGGCTGGAGAATCAAGTTCCGGTCCCCCCGCCTTCTCAGCGGCTGGGCCCCAAAGATGATCAAGGGCCTGTTCGACTTCGGTCAATTCGACCGGAATGCCATTCCCGTCATAAAACGCTTCGACAGAACTGGACGACATGATGGAACTCTCAACTCAATCGAGATCGGAGAAGCAAAGGACCGCATGGTCTGACCTTCTGCGTGGCTGCATTCACTTTCCTTCCCGCTGCCATTGTTTCATGAGGGCGATGTTGGACTCGATCTCCGCAGCACGCTCTGGGTTGGTTCGCTTTACGCTTTGGAGATAAAGCGTCATGTCGCTCTCGTACATCGCAATCGGCTCAGGAACAACCCCGCGATCTCCCGTCATTTCCATCCATTCGAGCAGCGCGTGCTGAAGCGTGAGCAATTGCGGGTGATCTTCGGACGTGGCGAGGTTTGAAAGCTCCCACGGATCGGTCACGAGATCGTAGAGCTCGTAACGGGGTCGCTGCGATGCGAAATGAAGCTTCTGAGCTTCATTCAACGCACCGACCTGATGCAATCGTCTGAGCGTTTGCAGAATTTCCTTGTGATCCTTGTACGTATTCGGTTGGAGATAAGGTCTCTCGGGATAACGGTTTAAGATTAACTTGAAACGATCGGTTCTGATGCTTCGAATTCCATCGACGGTCTCGTCACAACGATCTCTGGCCGAAATGACGAACGGTCGAGGCTGGTGATCGTCCGTAAACAACGATCGCCCTTCCAACCGCGAAGGAATTGCGATCCCAGCCAGCTCCAGCGAAGTCGATGACGTGTCAATATGAGCAATTAAGTCGCTACGGACGGTTCCTTTCGGGAGATTTGGTCCACGTACGATGAACGGAATCTTGATCCCTTCCTCGTATAAAAACTGTTTGCCGCGAGCATGACTAATGCCGTGGTCTGTGATGAAAAAGATATACGTCGAATCAATAAGACCTTCCTTCTCCAATCGATCTAGAATCTGGCCGACCTGCCTGTCCGTGTAACGCACTGCGTCCAGGTACCGGGCCCAGTCTTCCAGTATCACGGGGTCTCGAGGGTAGTAGGGTGGGAGGGTGACGGAATCCGGATCGGTGAGAGAACCCAGTTCTGCCTCCGCTCGTTTGGCCCAGTTTCCTCCTTCTCGAAGCTTTCCACCGCTCAGTTGAATTTGAGCGAAGAAGGGTTGCCCTTCCGCTCTTCCCGACCAGTCGGACCCATCGTAAACGTTTGAGTCAAACTTGAAATTGTAATCAGTTTTGCCCGTTCGACCGTCGATCGTACCGTTACTGGTAAAATAGTCAGCCTCTTGAAAGAGGGACGGAATCAGTACCACACCCTCTGGTAAGTCGATCGAGGCTGTTCCCCGACCACTGCGGTGGTGGTGAGCACCGATCGTCGTCTGATACATCCCGGTGATCAATGCCGACCGAGATGCCGAGCACACTGGGGCGGTCACGAAAGCGTTTGCAAAACGCACCCCTTCGGCGGCCAGACGGTCCACATGCGGTGTTTCGATCGTCGATTCCCCATAACAACCGAAGTGGGGCGACATGTCCTCAACAATGATCCAGAGGACATTCGGACGGTTGTCTGCCCTCAGGAGACTTGTGACTCCCAAGACACAACCGAGCACGAGGAGTAGTCTTTGCATGGGAGAGGGCTCCTATCCCGGTTCCCGGGGAGGCGAACAAGACCATCGACCACCTCCCCAAGAAACCGTGGTCTCCACGATCAGTCCAGTTTCACGGGGTCCTCAGGTCGTTCGGGAAGGATCAAGGGTTCCTCATCGATCGCCTTCATAATCTCTGCGATGGCTCGTTCGAGCTGAGGGTCTTTCCCGTTGAGGACCGAGGCAGGATCGTTGGCCACGTCGATGTCGGGTTCAACACCATATCCTTCGATGATGTAGGAGCCGTCGACGTCATTTGTACCGAATTCCGGCACATTGACCCCCCCACCGTCGATCAGCGGCCCATGATCCGTGATGCCGACCACACCGCCCCAGGTTCGTTTGCCGATCAGGGGGCCAAGTCCGGCCTGCTTGAATCGGGCGGGGAAAATATCACCATCCGATGCGCTGTTTGCATTGATCAGGCAGGCCATGTGTCCGTAGAAGACCTGATTCGGATACGTCCCAACCCGATCGCTGTTACGACTGAATCGTGTGCCAAGCAAGCTTCGGTTGAGCCGTTCGATGAGCATCTGAGACACGTTACCGCCGCCGTTGTTCCGCACGTCCACCACAAGCCCTTGCTTGCGAATCTGTGGGTAATAGGTCTTGATGAATTCTCGAAGCCCTTCCGCTCCCATATTAGGAATATGAATATATCCCAATCGACCTTCCGAAGCGTCTGCCACCTTGCGACGGTTCCCCTCGACCCACGCCAGGTAGATCAGGTCCGTCTCGCTCGACCTTGGCCGAACGGTGACAAACCGAGAATCCTCGCGCGTTGGGTCGTCGCTCACTTCCAGTGTCAGGGGCTGAGTGGCCTTGTCTCTCAAGAGTTCGAACGGGTTACGATCGGCTGTCAGGTCCACGCCATCGATTGAGAGGACATAATCTCCTTCACTGACGTTAACGCCCACTTCGGTCAGGGGAGACCGGTACGTCTCTTCCTCATTCTGACCCTTGAAAATTCGAGAGATCCGATAGCGTCCCGATTCCTCGTCGAGCGTAAACCGACATCCAAGCAATGCCACGCGAGGGCGATCGGGAACGTCGTAGTCACCTCCCGTGATGTAAGCATGGCCGACGTTGAGTTCCGCGATCATTTCACTGATCACGTAGTTGAGATCCGAGCGATGTCCGACATGCTCTAGGAGCGGACGGTATTGAGCCCGAATCGCTTCCCAATCGTAACCATGCATGTTCTCGACATAAAAGTAATCTCGGAATCGTCTCCAGACCTCATCAAAAATCTGCGGCCACTCCTCCTCTGGAACCCGATCCACCCGGACGCCTCCCGTGGACACGGATTTCGCAGAATCCTTTCCGCCCGGCGTCGCATCAAGCAACGTAAAATTCCCTCCGTTGCGAGCCAATATCTTCTTCCCATCCTGTGAGAGGACGTAGGTGCTGACCTCCTCGGCCAGATCCGTTGCCTTACGATCTTCGATCGAAAAAATCACGAGGGTTGGCTTCACGCCCGACTCACGACCGTAAAAAAACGGACCGGAACGGACAAAAATCAGGTGTCCTTCCTTTGCCGTCAATTGATCGTAGTTGTCGGCCGGCAACGGCACGCGAGTCACTCGAGACGAGAGCCCTTCGAGGTCGATCGAGAACTCCTCCTCCGAATCCTTGTCGTCATCCTCATCGTCGTCGGTGTCCGAATCCTCATCCTCCTCCTTGGAATCCTCGTCCTCGGCCCCGTTCTTGTCGGCCTCGACTTTCTCATCGTCGTCGATCGTCACTTCATCAATTTCAGGAGGGAAGGGATGCTCAACATCCTTCCGTAGGGCCATCGCAAACAGCCCCACCTCGCGAGTCAGGGAATAGTTCCACTCGATTGTCGAGATCTGAGGCGCATAGTCTCGATCGCTCAGGAAGTAAAGAAAGTTCCCATCAGGATCCCAGGCCGGGCTGTAGGCATTAAACATCGGATCGGTTATCGGCGTGGGCCCCTCGTCGCCGGCTTTCCAGAGATAGAGCACTCGATAATCACTTGGCTCACTCAGGCTGAAGGCGAGCCATTGCCCATCGGGAGACCAGACATAATCGAGCGATCGGCCCGAGGGCTCGTGAGCAACCTTGATGACTTCTTTGCTCTCGACATTCAAGACGAAGATCGAGCCCGTTTGATCCGCGAACGCAACGCGTGCTCCGTCGGAAGACCAGAGCGGATTGATCTTTCTCGCCGTGCTCTCGCGAGTCAGTGCCGTTGGCTCACCGATTCCATCTTGAGGAACAAGGTAAATTTCCTCCTCTCCTGTCTCATCGGAAACATAGAGGACAGATTTTCCATCCGGTGACCATCGGGCTGCGCGATCGTGGGCTCCTGGAGATCGCGTCAGGTTGCGGGTTGGTCCGTGTTCGATCGGGGCGCTGAACACGTCTCCCCGGCCGACAAACAAGACCCGCTCCCCTTTCGGACTCAATTCAAAGTCTTCCAGTACGTCAGAGGCATCAATCCGCTGTGGACGGCGGGGCAGTGCATCATCCGGAACACTGATTGAGATCTTCTGCACATCTCCCGATTCGACATTCAGGACATAGAGCTCTCCTGCTTTCTCAAAAACAATCCGGCCGTCGTCAGCCTTGCTCGGCCAGCGAACATCCCACGTCGATTCCTCGGTCAACGCGGTGGTTTCCTCGGACTCGGGATCAAATTTGTAAAGGTTGAGCGTCCCGGATCGGTCCGAGGAAAAATAAATCGCGTCGCCGATCCACATCGGGTCGCGCTCGGTCCGCTTCGAGTGCGAAACCGGCGTCAGTTCCGCACTCTCCCTGTCGAAAATGTAGAGATCCTGAGCCCATCCACCTTCGTACCGCTTCCACGATCGGAATTCTCGGGTCAACGGCGAGTAAACAATCTGGTTTCCCTCGGGAGACAGGTCGCCGCCTCCCGAAATCGGCATTGGTAGGGCCTCGGGGAAGCCTCCCTTCGCAGAGACTGTATATAGCCTCGTATCTGTGAGATCCCACCCGTCACGCATCGATCGAAAGAGGACTGATGATCCATCCGGCGTCCAGCCATATACTTGGTTATCGTATCCCCATCGTGGAGGCAGGGGCCCTCGCGCCGGATAATGGGTCAAACGCTTCGGAACTCCTCCGTGACTTGGCATGACGTAAACTTGCTCGTCGCCGTCGTACTGGCCCGTAAAGGCAATCTGCGACCCGTCCGGAGAGAATTTCGGAAAGAGTTCAAGTCCCGGATGAGTCGTTAAGCGACGGGCGATACCCCCTTCTGCCGGAGCAGTCCACAGATCTCCGCCATAGGTGAACACGACCGTCGACTGATGCAAGTCCGGGTATCGGAGGAGCTTCGTCTCTCCGTTCGCAGTCTGAGCGTCTGCCAAGCCGATCATCAGGCCCAGCAGTCCGATCGTCAGAAGCCTGAATCGAGTCATGTTGCAATTCCATCGCATCGAGAAATCCCCAAATCGTGAGGAGGGGAAGCCATCTCTCGACCCGTCCGGGCAAAGTCGGTCGGGTCAGGTCGCGATGATTCTACGACGCTCCTCAGTTCAGGTCACGCGGTTCCTTTGCTGGCTCATCTACCGATTGCGAGTTTTCTCCCCCCGGTTTCCTCAAAGACCCTCATGCGATAGGATAATTCCAGGAGGGCATTCGCCTCACATCATGTCGTACTGCGTCTCCTCGATGGATCAGACCCTCATGCGAAGCCTTCGGCGTGCCCCTCGGACCATTCCTCTCCTGGTCACGTTTGGCGGTGTCGTCCTGGCAGGTTTGAGTGTCGAATCATGGGCGAAACAACTCCCAGATGTTTCGATCCCGGCCAATCGCGACCTCCTGCGCGACCCGCCTTTCGACCGCCTCACCTTGATCGACGGCACTATCCTCTTTGTGGATCCCGTCAGTCCTCGACCGCTCCCCGACAAGGAAGAACTCCGCGCAGCCGAATCAAAGGAGTCTCCTCGATTCGAACGCGTTGGGGGGCTCCTTGTCAGCAAGGCTCCCGAACTCAATCGCGACCCGAGTGACAACGCCATCGTTATCCGAACCCAGGAAGACGATCCAAAAGACTATTTTGTTAAGATTACATCGATTCAATCGGCCGATTATTTCGACGACATTCTCCTGGCCGAGGCTCTTCGTCGCGCCCAGTCCAACGACTTCGACCGCGCATTTGAGTTGGTTCTTGCGGTCCGTTCTCGTGATCCAAACTGGCGGGGGCTACAAGAAACGGCCGATCGAATCATCTTTCTCGAAGGGCAGCATGCCCTTGATCGTGGCCGGGTGGACGATGGACTTCGGTTGCTCGGACAGCTTTATGAACGAGCACCAGAGACCCCAAACCTCAAGCCTCTTCTCGCCAAAGGCTATGCCGGCCGAATCGAATTGGCCATCGAGCAGGGAGCGTATGCCCTGGGCCGTCGTGTCCTCAACGAGCTTCGCATCCTGACCCCGGACGCCCCCGAGGTCGCTCGGATGGAGCAACGATTCATCTCCCGGGCGCAACGGCTGGCCGAAGAAGCGGAACGCCTCTCCGGAGCCGACCGCGTGGAACGACTTGCCGATGCGCTCCGCGTCTGGCCGAGTGAGGAGGAGATCGCAGATCGATACCGGGAATCCTTCCAACTCTCTCCGGTTCTCGACGTCGCTGTGATCGATATACCCCGACGTCCGGGGCCGTTCCTGGAATGTCCGGCCGATGCTCGCATCATGAGCTTGCTGTACCGTCCCATCCTTTCGGAATCGTCCGATCAGGCCACCCGAGGGGAGCTCCCCAACCAGCTTGCGGCTGACTTGAGTGTCGGAGATATCGGCCGGCGACTGGAACTGCGGATCAAGGAAGGCATTTCCTGGAACGATGGCTCTCGGGTCATCAACGCGATCGACGTGGCTCGAACCCTCACCGATCGCGCATTGCCCAGCACAATTGGCTACGATGCTCGGTGGGCTGATCTGCTCTCTCGTGTCAGGCCCATCGACGAAAAGACAATCGAAATCATCCTCAACCGCGCGCCGCTCGATCCGGCTGCCTGGCTTCTTCTGCCTGTCGGACCTGCTCATGCGGGACGAGACGGCCTTGTCTGGACCCCTTCCGGACCCAGACCCATCGGCAGCGGCTCCTTCACGCTCGGCCCCTTGACCCGAACCACCTCACGGATCGATCGTGCCGATCGACTGGAAGAAGGAACCCCGCCGCTTGCTCGAATCAATGAACGGCGACTGGATTCCCCGATCGACCCGGTGGCCGCATTGCGACGAGGGGATGTCACGTTGCTTGAATCGGTACCACTCGATCGTATCAACGAGTTGGAAACCGATCCCGAAATTCAGATCGGTCGCTATCGGGCACCCCGGATGCACTGGATCGCACTCGATGGCCGAAATGTCTTGCTCCGCAACCGTTCCCTCCGTCGTGGACTAAGTTTCGCGATCAATCGAGTCGAACTCCTTCAGGAACGGGTTCTCCGGGCTCCACTCAATGAGACTTCGATCCCAAGTGACGGGCCCTTTCCTGTCGGTTCGCCCGCTGACGATCCGGAGGTTCCCCCGCTGACTCACGACCCGATATTGTCCAGGATGCTTGTCCGAGCTGCAAAACAGGAGATGGGTGTTGACGCGATTGAATTGACATTTGCATACCCAGCAATTCCTACAGCTCGCGCGGTCGCATCAAAGCTGGTCGATGCCTTTGCAGATGCTGGGGTGTCGCTCACCGCCGTTGAGCGCCCACAGTCGGATCTGGAAAGTGAGTTACGCCAGGGCGCTCGCTTTGACCTGGCGTATCGCGTTGCCCCGATCAACGACCCGATTCTTGAAATCGGGCCGGTCCTCTGCCCTGGGTATGCGGCCCCTCCTCAAGCAGACGGCCTGGGAGCACTCGCGAGCACTCGAATTTTGCAACTATTACTCCAGCTCGAACAGGTCCAAGACCTGCCCTCTGCTCGAGAGCAACTCTTGACCATCGACCGCGAAACGCGCGACGAATTGCCGATTTTGCCCCTCTGGCAGCTGGAAGAACGGTTCGCCTGGCGAACCCGACTGACAGGCCCATCGCATGAAGTCGACGAGCTTTATGAGGGAATCGAGTCGTGGACGATCGAACCTTGGTTCTCCCGAGACAAACCATGAGTCGGATCTTTGCCTGGCACCGGATCGCTTGCTTCTCCCTGATCCTCCCTGGCCTCTTGTTGTCGCTTGCATCTGGCCAGGTCCGGGCACAGGATGCATCCTCCTCGATTGACACCGCGACATCCCCTGAGATCGAGCTTCTTCCCTACTCCATCCGCGTCTGGTTCTCGATTGATCCGGCCGCGCGATTGGGCCAGGCCTCTGCCCAAGCAATTCTTGATCAGTGGCTTAACCTCGCTCATCGTTTTGTCGGGGCTCCCTGGCAAATTGAGATTCAGCCTGACGAAGGCCCATTGCTCGGTCGATCTCCCCAGCAACTCGATCCTGCGATAATTGCTCCTCTCGTCGAAGGAGCCGAGAAAGGCTGGTTCCTTCGGATCGATTCTGAACCGACGGGGGGGGGATTCCGTCTCTCTGGTCGAGAGTTCGACGCCACAACTCGTCAGCTTGGCCCGCTCTACCGTCAGCCTGCTCCCTACCCAAGGGATGCCGCCCGATCCGTGTTCGAATTGACCCGACGCATCTTCGCGCCCATCGCCGAAATCGTTCGATCCGATCCGGGAGCCGAGCTCCGTGTTCAGGGCGCAGCCCTTCCGACCTCCGATCAATTGGGGCGTGTTGTGGAATCCGGGCTGGTCTTCCGGCCCTATTGGATCTTCCTCGGGCCGAATTCCACGATCCGAGAGATCCGATCCATCCCCTTCACGTACCTCTCTGTTGACGAGGTCGAAGCTTCGCTCGCTCAATGCGAGATTGTCAGCGGCCTCCGACAACCGTTGCCCAAGCAGGTTGCAGGACGATATCGACTGGTTGCGCTTGGAATAAACCCTGCTGATGTTCCAACCCGTTTTCGCTTCGTCTCCGGAGAAGGAGATCAGAAGCGTCCTGCCGCCGGTTATGTACTTACGGCTCGAGGGCTACGCGATCGCGTCGCTGCCGAGGTTGGCACCACTGATCGTGAAGGTCGTATCACCTTGCCACCGAAATTCTCCGACAAGCTCGTGATGCTCCGACTCCTCGACGCAGGAATCGAGCCCCTCCGTGAGTTTCCGGTCCTTCCAGGTGAATCCTCCGAGGAACGTGAAATCCCTGTTGAGCCCCGCCCCGAGGCGGTGGCCCTCGAATTTCGCCTGAAAGCACTCCAGGATGAAATCGTCGATCTGATCGCTCAGCGCGGAGTACTCGAGGCTCGGCTTGAGGCAAGGGCGTCAGGGCAAGCCTGGGATGAGGTCAAGCGACTGCTCGACGAATACGACCAGCTTACTCCTCGTCGGGAGTTCGAAGAGCGCCTTGCCCGACTCTCCGAGAATGCCCAATTGTCTCAGGCGGAACTCGGAGTCCCAATTCTAACCCGGACCGCCCAGGCCGAACTCGCCGAGACTCGATCGCTGATCGAACGCTATCTCGATGACGAAGCGTATCGTGCCTATCTCGACGCGTACCAACGCTCCCAGGACCTGGACGGGTCATCCACCGTCAGTTCCGGGAGTCCGCTGGTCCGCTCGACCGAGTCTCACCCGGCACCTGCTCCCAATACTCCAGCATCCCAAACGCCGGACGCGCGTGCATCCCAGCCACCTGCGCAACCGAAACCTGAGAATCCACAGCCCAAACCTGCTTCAGGTTCCGGTGGACTCGTCCCATTCTAAGGCCGGTCATCTCCTTCTCCGATCTCTCGCCCGAACCATCACTTCGCTTGAGTCGATGATCCAACCGGAACCGCATCACGCTCCGATCCTGAGCTCGCGGACGGCCGACCGGGCCCAAAGAGGCGGGACAGCGTTGCTCCCCCTTTGAACAAGGCTTGTAAGGCAGAACTCGGCAAGCGGTCGATGTGACTGTAAAACATCGTCACCATCCGCGTAAATTCGAGCATCTTCTCCAGTTGTTCCCGAGTGTAAGCTTCGTCGGGTCCTGCAGCCTTTGCTTCCGAGACGCAATGATCCAGCAACGCGATCGTCGGATCCATCTCCCGACGCTTCCGCTCCGCCATGATCACCCGGAACGTTTCGAAGACATCCTTCAACGCCTCAAACCGATCACAACGACACCCAATCACATGCACTCGCCGCACCACTCCCCACGTAATCAACTCCCTGAGACTCGTCGAGACGTTTGATCGGCTAACCCCAAGCAACGTGCTAATCGCCGCCGCGTCCAGAGCTTCGGGCGAAATGAACAAGAGGGCATGCACCTGGGCCATGGTGCGGTTGATCCCCCACGCCTGGCCCATTTCTCCCCAGTGCAACACAAACTTCAACGCCGCAGGTGTCAGTTCCACGAGAGGTTCATCCATTTCGGTCTGGACTGAAATATCTGTTTGATCATACCCTGTCGGTCACGCTCGTCAACTGCCCTCGCCGCGCATCGCTCAAATTGCTAAAGCCGTGCTCAAGCGCATTGTGACCTCCGGAGACTTCCTCTGTCCTCTGACGCTTGTCAGATTTTTCTTTTCCTGATTCGCCGAGAAGATTAGGATTGATCAAGCGAATCACCGAGCGATCGTGCGCTTCCGACTTACCCGCCAATCAAGCCGAGACGTCGATTGAGATTGGAGACCTGACGAATGCATCCTTGCGTGTTTCGCCATTGCTGGCTGATGCTCGTCGCGGCGGTCCTCGTTCCCGGTTGTGGAGGGAATCAGCCGCCGGAGGTTTCCGATCGCAAATCGCAATCCGACCCATCGTTGGTCTCAACTCCGCTGGAGCCGATGACCGAAAAGGCCCCGGCCCCAGCTGATGCTTTGCCTGTTCCGACCCTGGTCATCGAGCCCTCGTCGGTCATCCTTCCCCCCGACGCGCCCGGGCTCCAATTTCTGGTCTCTCAGATTCATCCTGACGGAACTCGCCGCGATCTGATTCAGGATGCGATTTCGTGGGAATCATCGACCGAAGATGGAGTCCAATTCGAGGGTCCAGGTTACGTCCTTCCTCAGCGATCGGGGACTGAGACCGTGACCGCCGTGTTTCCCGATGGCACGTCCGTCTCGGCCGAGGTCGTCATCGAGCGCTCCGCCGAGCGATCCTGGGATTTTGCCACTGACATCATTCCGGTGTTCACGCGATTCGGCTGCAATGCGGGCAGTTGTCACGGAAAGGCTGATGGACAGAACGGTTTCCATCTATCCCTGTTCGGCTACGATCCCGACTCCGACTACGTGGCGTTGACTCGCGATGCCGCGGGCCGTCGCCTCTCCCTGACAAACCCAGAAACGAGCCTTCTGCTTCTCAAGGGGCTCGGACGGATTCCTCATGGAGGAGGACCAGCGCTTCCTGCGAATTCTGAGGCCGCGAGAATTCTCCACGGGTGGATCGAAGCGGGTGCTCCGAGACACCGAGGCGAGGGGCACGGCAAACTCGCCTCGGTCGAGGTCTTCCCCAAAGACCTTCGCCTGCCCGAACCCGGCACTCATCAGGTTCGAGTCGTTGCCACGTTCGACGACGGCCTAGAGCGCGACGTGACCCGACTTTCCCGCTTCGAGGTTCGGGACGATGCCACTGCCTCGGTCGATGACAAAGGCCGAGTCACGTTGCTCCGACGTGCTGAGACGGATCTGATCGTCCGTTATCGGACTTCTGTCATCTCCAGCCGCATTGGCTCGCGGATGAATCCTGATCTTGAGATCGACTTCGACGCGCTCCCTCGTCGGAATTTGATCGACGAACACCTGTTTGCTCGGCTCGAATCACTCAACGTCCCTCCCAGTCCTCCCGCGGACGATGCAACCTTTTTACGTCGCGTCTCGCTCGATTTGACCGGCCAGCAGCCCCGTCCCGACCAGATCCGTACCTTCCTCGAAGACACCGATCCCGACCGACGGATCAAACTTGTCGATCGTCTCATGAACGATCCCTTGTTTGTCGACTTCTGGCACTTGAAGCTCGGCGATCTTCTTCAAATCAGCCAGGCTCGCTTCGGTAATGGTGTCTATCGCTATAACGACTGGGTCAAGGAGCAGCTTGCCTCCAACACCCCCTGGGATGATTTTGTCCACACGTTGCTCACCGCTCTGGGGAATCCGAACGACCTGAACGGAGGCCCGGTCAATTACGCCCTTGAGGGCCAGGACGCCCGCGACCAGGCGGAGTTAACCGCCCAGCGTTTCCTCGGACTCCGCTTCCGCTGTGCCCAATGCCACGACCACCCGTTCGATCGCTGGACCCAGGATGATTACTACGGACTGGCCGCATTCTTCGCCAAAGTCGGTCGAGGAGGCCCGGGCGTCGACGGCATGATGGCGACCGAGGACGTCCGGGTAAACCCTGAGGGACGAATACTGCATCTCCGCACCGGAGAACCGGCGGAGCCCACCCTTCCAGGAGGTGCAGCGGTCTCACTTGCTGTCGACATCGACCCTCGAACCGTCCTTGCCGACTGGATCACCGCGCCCGACAATCCCTACTTCGCTCGAACAGCAGCGAACTGGGCCTGGGCTCAATTCTTCAGTCGTGGCCTTGCCGAGCCGAGCGATGATCTCAGCGATTCCAACCCACCCGTTCACCCCGAACTGCTCGACGCTCTGGCTGAAGACTTTGTCTTTCACGGATTCGACCTTCGCCATCTGATCCGCACCATCGCCACGTCGGAAGCCTACGGCTTGTCCTCCCGTCCCATTCCGGGCAACGAGGGAGATACTCGATTATTTTCCCATCAGACCCCGCGTCCCTTGACTGCTCACCAGATGGCCGACGCACTCGCTCAGGCCACCGACACCGAACTCCTCTTTAATCTGGGCCGAGCCAGTCAGGGAACACTACGCTCCAGTAAAGCAGTCCAGATCAGCGATCCCGCGATTCCCAGCGTTCTCCTCGACACCTTTGGCCGATGCCCTCGCGTGGCCGGTTGCTCGACCGTCGCGACCCCGACTCTCAGCCTTCGCCAGGCCCTCTTACTCGTCGGAGGGAACGCGATCGACGACCGAATCAGTCGCTTCGACGGCTACCTTTCCGGCCTCCTTGAACTCGAACCGAGTCACGCTGAGATCGTGGAAAACCTCTACCTCCGGACCCTTTGTCGCAAGCCATCGGTTGAGGAAACCGAATACTGGGCCTCCTTGCTTGACGAGTCCGACTCAGTCCGAGACGCTTCCGAAGATCTGTTCTGGGCTTTGCTCAACTCCCGAGAGTTTGCGTTCAATCACTGATCCGGGCGAATCCACTTCCGTCTTGATTTCGTCGGCCAACTTCAATCAGATCAAGGGACCTTGTCATGCGATCGACTCCCCCGTCCCGCTCCTGCCCCGGACCATCCCGTCGAGCAGTACTCCGGGCTGGAGTGCTCGGCGCATTCGGTCTGGCCCTCGACGACGTCTTTCGCCTCCGTTCCCTTGCCGCTCGTCAGAACTTCTACGAAACAGAAGCGACCCTCGCCGGTACTCCTCGGGCGAAGTCCTGCATCCTGATCTGGCTCTCCGGCGGCCCCAGTCACATCGATACCTTCGACCCCAAGCCCAACGCTCCAAGCGAATTCCGAGGCGAATTCGATCCGATCGAAACGTCCGTTCCCGGTGTTTGGATCAGCGAGATCTTCCCCGAGCTTGCCCAGGTCCTCGACCGCTCAACCCTCATCCGAAGCGTCACCTCTCCCGAGGCCGAGCACGACCGAGCCTCGCACCATCTCTTAACCGGCTACCGACCAAGCCCGGCCCTGGTCTATCCGAGCATCGGCAGCGTCGTTGCCAAGGTCCGAGGGTTCAACGCCAGTACCCTCCCACCACACACCGCCATTCCTTCAGCCCCGCTCTTTGCCTCAAGCGGCTATCTCACCCCTGCCTATGATCCCTTTGCCGTCGGTGGCGATCCGAATCAGGACGGCTTCCGCGTCCGCGACCTCACTCCTCCCGACCGTCTCACGCTCGATCGCCTCCGACGCCGTCGGTCCATGGTTGCGACCCTCGATCAATTTGCGGCCGATGCCGTCATCGATACTCCGCTAACAACGAGCCGAGACGCCTTTTCCGATCAGGCATTCGACCTTCTCACCTCAAGTGCCGCGCAAAAGGCCTTTCAGATCGACACCGAACCTTCCAAGCTCCGCGACCGCTACGGTCGGACTCAGCTCGGCCAGTCACTCCTCCTGGCCCGGCGACTGGTGGAAGCCGGAGTTTCCTTCGTCACGGTCAACGATCAAGGCGCGGGTCCTGTGGGATGGGATACCCACCTGAACAATTTCCCGATGCTTCGCGACACCCTTGCCCCGCCCATCGATCGCGGCGTGTCGACCCTCATCGCCGACCTGCACGAGCGTGGCCTGCTCGACGAAACGCTCGTCATCATGATGGGTGAGTTCGGCCGCACCCCGAAGATCAACGATGCCGCCGGTCGCGACCACCACGGCCGAGCCAATAGCATCCTTCTCTCGGGAGGAGGCATGCCATCTTGCCTTGTTCTCGGGGCAACTGATGATCGGGGTGATCAACCGATCGATCGTCCGATCACTCCGAGTGACCTGGCCGCGACCCTCTTTACCGCGCTTGGCATTAATCCGGAGCACCGTTTCCAGACTCCGGACGGCCAGCCCATCCGCCTTGTTGACAACGGTCACGCGATCCAGGAACTGTTTTGATCTCTCGCCCCACCCGACTTCGGCGCGACCGACGAATCATTAAGTTGATTCGGTCGCGCCTCGCTTTTTCGCGGCGGCATCGCGCAACAATCGCACATTGCGCATGTTGACCTTGAATGCCACGTCAAACAGATCACCAACGATGGGAACCGCTCCTACCGTCGTGTCCAGGACCGAGTTCAGGACCATGCGAACGATAATGCGCTTCGGAAGCTTGTAGTAGTAAATGGCCATCAAGATCAATGCCGCCTGTACGGCTCCCCCCGCCAGGTCGCCGACTCCTGGGATCAGACCCGCGAGTTGGTCGGCACCGAACCGGATTTTGGTCCCCGGAATTCGAAAATTCGCATCCATGAACCAGGCGAGCCGGTCCAGAAACAGCTCTTCGGACGTTGCCTCGGGAGCAATCCGTTCTGCCTCAACTCGGGTCGGTTTTGTGGTTGCCATCTCGGCCTCATGATGAAGAAACAACGCCTCGAAACCGACCCGAGGAAGGTCACGTGAACGTACCAGCCGAGAGGTTAACCCCGGACCTTGCTCGATCGAGCATCATTGGCAAACACGCCGAACGCCAGCAAGAGAATGGCAAAAATCAGGGCTGAGAAGAATCCCCCGGGACTGAACGAGTCTCCTCCTCCTCGCAACACATACCAGAATCCACCGCCCAGTAACGACCCGGCAACCCCCAGGAGGACGGTCGTCGGTAAACCCATCTCATCCTTTCCCGGATGAAGGAGACGAGCCAGCAAACCGACCACAAGCCCAAACACGATCCAGCCGATGACTGCTCCAATAGTTTCCATGACTCACCTCGATTGAACGACCTCGTAATCAACATCCGCTGAAGCGTCGTTGCCCCGATCCAGATGTACTGCGAAGAGGGACTGTGACAAACGATTCCCGAGCATCTCGTATGCCAATCGGATGCGATCGTCGAACAGGACCGCTAAGATGGTCGAACTCGTCATGAAGGAATGCAAACCATACGGTCGTTGACTCGCTGTTCTCCGTCTGAGGCTGAAAAGACCATGGACCGGAATCGCTTATTCGACTTCTCCGAGATCGTCGAAGCCCCCGCTGAGTGTCTCGAAGTCCAGACCCGTGCTGAGGGGCCTGAAGGCGCTCTTCCCTTAACAGACGAGATGCTCCGCTCCTGGCCCTCGGGTGATCTGTTCGGACTCTCACAAAACACGGGAATGGGATGGGAGCCTTCGACCTCCGCAAACGACCCGTTCCTCATTCTCAGCACTCAGGGTGGCCTTCGAGACGATCATGGCCGGCCGATTGCCCTCGGCTACCATACCGGACACTGGGAAATCGGCCTGCTCGTGCGAGCCGCTGCAGAGGAGCTACGCAGGATCGGCGCCTTACCGTTTGCCGGAGCCGTGACCGACCCTTGCGACGGTCGGACCCAGGGCACAACCGGCATGATGGATAGCCTCCCCTATCGCAACGATGCCGCCATCGTCATGCGGCGGCTCATCCGATCCCTCCCCCGCCGCAGGGGAGTCATCGGGGTCGCAACCTGTGACAAGGGGGCTCCCGCCATGCTGATGGCATTGGCCGGCTCGAAGCAGCTTCCTTGCGTCTTCGTTCCTGGTGGCGTGACCCTACCGCCTTCCCGAGGAGAAGACGCCGGCAAGATCCAAACGATCGGCGTACGCTATGTTCATGGTGAGCTGACCCTGGCCGAGGCCGCCGACCTCGGCTGCCGAGCCTGTGCCACTCCCGGCGGCGGCTGCCAGTTCCTCGGCACGGCCGCCACCACGCAGGTAGTCGCCGAGGCGCTGGGGATGACCGTCCCGCACGCGGCCCTTGCCCCCTCCGGACAACCGATCTGGGAGGACATGGCCCGCCGATCCGCCCGCGCCGTCGCCTCCATGGCCAACCGGGGCATTCCTCTCTCCAGCATCCTCACCGATACTGCCGTCCGCAACGCGATGGTCGTCCATGCCGCCTTCGGAGGTTCGACGAACCTCTTGCTGCACATCCCGGCCATTGCCTTCTCGGCCGGATTACAACGTCCGACCGTCGACGATTGGCAAGCGGTCAACCGCCGGGTGCCTCGGCTCGTTAACGTCCTGCCGAACGGGCCGGACGACCACCCGACCGTCCGCGTCTTCCTCGCCGGAGGAGTTCCCGAGGTCATGCTCCACCTCCGCGACCTGGGATTGATCGACGACTCCGTCCCGACTGTTTCCGGGGGATCGCTGGGTCAGGTGCTTGACTGGTGGCAGGCTTCCGAACGACGGGTCCGTCTTCGCGACACCTTGCACCGGCTCGACGGGGTCGATCCGGACGATGTCATCATGAATCCCGGTCGTGCCCGAGAACGCGGCCTGACCAGCACAGTGACCTTCCCGATCGGCAACCTCGCGCCGCTCGGGTCGGTGGTCAAGAGCACTGCCATCGACCCCAGCGTGGTCGACGACGATGGCGTCTACCGCAAGGTTGGTCCGGCTCGCGTCTTCACCCGAGAGCGTGACGCCATCGCCGCGATCAAAGGGCAGGGGGGGCAAACTGCCATCGCTCCCGGAGACGTCATTGTCCTCATGGGACGCGGCCCGATGGGAGCCGGCATGGAAGAAACCTACCAAATCACCTCCGCCTTGAAACATCTCCCCTTCGGCAAGCATGTGGCCGTGATCACCGATGCCCGCTTCTCCGGCGTCTCGACCGGAGCCTGCCTTGGCCACGTCGGACCCGAGGCCTTGGCCGGCGGTCCGATCGGGCGGGTCCGCGACGGTGACCTGATCCGGATCGAGGTCGATCGCGTTCGCCTGGTCGGTCGGGTTGATCTGGTCGGCATCGGATCGGACGAATTCGGACCCGAACGCGGCGAGGAGATTCTCCTGGAACGTTCGCCCCACCCCGACCTCTCTCCCGATCCCGATCTCCCCGACGATACCCACCTCTGGGCCGCGCTCCAGTCACTCAGCGGCGGGACCTGGGGAGGTTGCGTCTACGATGCCGAGGCCATTCTCGCCGCCATCGGCACGCGAGGGGTCGGCGATCACCTCAACGCTCCAACCCGATGACCTCGCTCCCGGATCAGTCCGGGACCCTCAGCGGTATTGCAAGCCTGGATGAACGCCCTCGCGTTCGACAGAAACCCGGCCTCGTCCGCATCCGATTCGAAGGCCCGGATCGGCACGATCGGACCTGGCTGGTGAACCGACCGGTCGTTGGATCAAACATCAAGAAATCAAATCGAATCCGGTATCGGTTATGGGAAACGTTGGGAATGCTCGACCATGATCGACGCAATTCGGCGAGACCTTCATCCCGGATCACAAGTTCAGAGGGGGTCAGAACCACCGTCGTCTCGAAGGGCGTCTCCTGCGATCCTCGTCCTCGCTTCCGGACACTGATCCAGACGATGGCACCAACCAGGGCGAGCATCGGAAGCGCCGAGACCAAAAGCACCCGGAGAGAATCCCTGGTAACACCATGTTCCCGAAGAAACGGAACCACGGCCAGACCCATGCCGATCAGGGCCAGCATGAGAACGAAACCGGTCATCATGAGCGGAGAAAGCCCGCCCTTACCGGCCCGTTTCATCACGTCATGGGTGACCTGAAACGTCACCGAGAAAATCCCCCGCTCCGAGCCGACACTCGTTCCCAAGTCGAGGGTCAGTTCCTGGCGAGGAGACGGTGACTCGTAGGGATTTCGGGACCCGAAGGGGCCGATCATCAGAACGACCCCCGAACCATCAGTCGTGGTAAGGTTGCGGATCGTAGGCCGAAGCCGTCTGGCCCCGAGGGGCAGGGGAGGGGGCGGCGGTCGGCGGCTCGAACTTGGGAACCGTCGGATCGGGGGTGAGATCATTGGTGACGGCCGGAGCAGCACTGGAGGTCGAGCTGCTGTACGATCGCATGGGTGTCGGTGAGGTCGAACTTGCCTGGCGGCCGATCGACCTCAGTTCGTTCTCAACACCACTGAATCCTCGGCGGAACTCAGCGATTCCCTTGCCCAGCGACTTCCCCACTTCCGGCAACCGCTTGCCGAACAGCAAGACGCCGAGGATCGCGATTACGACCATCTCCTGCGGGCCAACCCCGGGGAGAAAGGCATAGAGCATCGGAAGCACTCCACACAAAGATGTCAATGCGGGCTCGCCTTTGGGAGGAACACGAGGGACAATCGAGACGCGAATCACGCGATCGTCCCGTCGATCTGTCCCGTCAATCAGACGTCCTTGGTCGCAGCCTCGGGCTTCTTCGCGTCAGCGGTTGCGCCTTCTTCGATCTCTTCTTCAATGCTGTTCATCCCCTTCTTGAACTCGGTCACACTCTTGCCCAGCGATCGCATCACGCCGGGCAGGCGATTGCCGAAAATCAGGAGCGAGACCATGGCGATCGCCGCCATTTCCCAGGGGCCAAACATGTGAAGAACGGCGACGATGAACAGGTCCTGGAACATCGGGGAAGCCTCCGGAGTGGGTCAGGTCGAGAGACAGCGACGAGCGAAGCAAGTCGGGATGTAAGCCGTTGGGAAACCGAGAAGAGATTGACGCAGATCAAGGGATCAAGGCGGAGGCAAAGTTGCCCCGGCATCTGTTTCCATCGTGATCATGGCCCGAGTCGCCATCCACGCGGCAATTCCAAGAAGGAACAGCACGAACAGGATGAGCCGGACCTTCCCGTCGAGCCATCGACGAGATGGTAGATTGTTCGGGGGTTCGGTCGTTGGCGACGCTGCTTCCCGACGCGAGTGCGGTTCGCGTCTCGGCATCGATGACGGCAAGAGCGACAGGGCCGTCTGCCACGATCGAGGAAGCACCAGTCGGACAATCGGATTGCGAAGAACCGAGGTGCGCCCGACGACGAGCAAAATGATGGCGATCGTCAACACAAGCTTCCAGAACACGCCGACACCTCGCCGGAACTGTCCGGAGAGATCGCAGCACCGGAGCGCGATCGCACTCGGCGATCACTCCAGATCGTTCCACGATCGCCGGGACCAGGGCCCGCCGAGGGGATCGCGACGCACGATCGCCAGTCACATGCGTTTGATGTACGGTCGTCCAGAGCACGGGCAGGTATGACGAACCTCGATGCGGAGGGCCCGACAGTTCGGCGCCGACCGAGGCCAGTGCGTCTCGACAGGGACGACGCGAGGCGGGTTCGAGCTAACTCTATCCTAACGGGGCCATTCAGCGTGTCAAACAGATTCTTGCCGAACTTCTCGTCTCGACCGCTCCTTCCAGAGCACCCCGGGACCACCCGTTCGGGATGGCCCCAGGGCTTACAAAATCACCCTTTCCTTGCAAGATGGTCAGATTTTCGGGTCGGGCTGGGGCACCGGCACACGGGTGACGGCCCCCTCGGATGCCGAGGAGACAAGGGCGGCATACTTGGCCATGACACCGGTCTCGTACTTCGGTTTCGGGGCAGTCCAGGACGACAGTCTATCCTTCAGCTCGTCATCAGAGAGGGACACGTCCAGCCGTCGGTTGGCAATATCGAAAGTGATCACGTCGCCGTCTCGAACCGCGGCGATCGGTCCGCCTCGGGCCGCTTCCGGGGCCACGTGACCGGCCATCAGTCCTCGAGTCGCGCCACTGAAACGGCCATCGGTCATCAGGGCAACAGTTTCTCCCAGCCCCGCACCCACAATCGCCGCAGTGACGCCGAGCATCTCCCGCATCCCTGGACCGCCCGCCGGACCTTCGTAGCGGATCACCACCACGTCGTTCGGCTGAATCCGATCCGAGAGCACTGCGGCCATCGCCTCTTCTTCAGAGTCAAACACCCGCGCGGGTCCTTGATGATAAATCCGCTCCGCGCCGGCAACCTTGATCACACATCCCTCGGGAGCAAGGTTCCCCTTCAAAATCACCAGTCCGCCGGTCGGCTTCAGGGGGTGATCCAGGGATCGAACCACTTCTTGCCCCGGCTCTTCGACCGCCACGGCCGACTCCTCGGCGATCGTCCGACCGCTCGGAGTCCGCTGCGAGCCATCGAGCTTCCCGGCTTCGATCAGTCGCTTAGCCACCAGGGGAACGCCCCCAGCGCGGTCGAGGTCGGCGGCAACGAACCGCCCACCTGGCTTCAGGTCGGCCAGCGTCGGAGTTCGGGTGCTGACGGTATCGAAATCCTCGATCGTCAAGGGAACGCCGACTTCCCGGGCGATCGCAAGCAGGTGGAGCACGGCGTTGGTCGATCCCCCCGTTGCAGCCACACCGGCAATCGCGTTTTCGAAGGCTAAACGGGTCAGCAGCTCTTTCGGCTTTAACCCCTTCGACAGTTGTTCCACGACGAGCTTGCCGGCCTTGTACGCAACTTCCTTTTTCCTCGGGTCGGTGGCCGGAGGACTCGCGGTCCCGATCGGAGAAATTCCGAGGAACTCGAAGGCTAGCGCCATTGTATTCGCGGTGAACTGACCGCCGCAGGCGCCGGCACCGGGGCAGGCTACGCCTTCGAGTTCATGCAGCTCCTCGTCGGTCATCCGGCCTCGTGAGTGAGCACCGATCGCCTCGAAGACATCCTGAACGGTTACGTCCTTGCCGTGATAATGCCCCGGGGCGATCGAGCCACCGTAAAGGACCAGGCCCGGCACGTCGAGCCGCAGCAGACCCATGGCGCTACCGGGCATCGTCTTGTCGCAGGCTGCCAGACAGATGACGGCATCGAAGTAGTGCCCTCGGCCCATCAGCTCGATCGAGTCGGCGATTACCTCTCGGCTGACGAGGCTGGTCTTCATCCCCTCGGTGCCCATGGTGATCCCGTCGCTGATGGCAACGGTGTTGAACTCCATCGGCGTGGCCCCGGCTTCGCGGATGCCTCGCTTCACGTCCTCCGCGAGGGTGCGGAGGTGGTAGTTGCAGTTCATCGTCTCGGTCCAGGTATTGGCGATCCCGATGATCGGCTTGCGTAGGTCGTCATCGGTAAAGCCAATCGCCTTGAGGTAGGACCGAGCGGCTGCTCGACTCGGACCATCGAGTAGGATTCGGCTGCGGTGGCGGGTATCGAATGCCATGAGGGGCGATGCCTCGCGTTGCTTGGAGGTGGGGAGAATGCGGTGGGTTGTGCCCGATCGCGGAAAAGCTGATATTGTCTCGAATCCGAGACCTGATTGCCAGCCGCACGAGCCAGACCGACGCCTCGACAGGCAATCCGTTTCCACTCTCTGTCTCAAGGTCAACTGACCATGCCCATGCTCTCTCCCCAGGAGGCCGCCGAGCGCTACCGCATCGACGACCTCGCCCAGATTCCGAGTCCTTCGCTCGTCATCTTCGTAGACCTCGTCCGCGAGAACCTCCGCAAGATGGTCGAGATGGTCGGCGACCCCGCCCGACTTCGTCCTCACGTCAAGACGCACAAGATGCCGGCCATCGTTCGGATGGCCCTGGAGGAGGGCATCACCAAACACAAGTGCGCGACGATTGCCGAAGCCGAGATGCTCGCCCAGGCCGGCGCTCCCGACGTCCTTCTCGCCTACCAGGCGGTCGGGCCGAATGTCGATCGGATAGTGCGACTCTTGACGACCTATCCCAAGACCACCTTCCGCGCTGTCGTCGACGAGCTCGAACCCGCTCGGGCCCTCTCCGACGCCGTCTCCCGGGTCGGCCGATCGATCCCCACCCTCATCGACCTGAACGTTGGCATGAACCGGACCGGGATCATCCCCGGTCCCGAGGCCGACGCCCTCTACGCCGAGATCGCCCGACTTCCCGGTCTGGAACCTGACGGACTGCACGCCTACGACGGCCACTCCTCCGATCCCGACCTCAACCAGCGCCGATCACTCGTGATGCGCATCGTCGAGCAGGTCACGGCCATGCGAGACCGGCTCGAAGCTCAGGGGCTTCCTGTCCCTCGGATCGTTATGGGAGGCACACCGCCGTTCCCGATCTACGCAGGACTGGACTTACCAAACCTCGAATGCTCTCCGGGAACGGTGGTCCTGCACGATGTCGGCTACGGCGCGAAATTCACGGACCTTCCCTTTACTCCGGCGGCCCTGCTCCTCGGCCGCGTGGCGAGCCGACCGAAGCCGGGCTTACTCTGCCTCGACATTGGGACCAAGGCCGTCGCCTCCGACCCGATGGGCGACCGCGTTGCAGTGCTCGGGATTCCCGACGCCAAGCTGGGTCGCCAGAATGAGGAGCACCTCATGGTCGAAACGCCTGCTGCCGCGGACTTTCCCCCTGGCACTCCCGTTCTCGCCATCCCCGTCCATATCTGCCCAACCTGCGCCCTTCATCGCGAGGCCCTTGCCATTCAGGGCGGAACGATCGTCGATCGCTGGCCAGTGATCGCGAGGGACCGAACCCTCACGATCTGAGCCTCAGCTCGTCGGCCGACGTCAGTCCGTTCCCAATTAGGACAGGTCGCGTACCGCCTGATCGAGTGTCCTCGCCAACTCATCGGGCCTCTGGGTCCCGATGAGGAGGGTCGAGCCGTCGTGCAGGGTTATTCGAACACCCTGATCTCCCCTTGCCGTGAAGACGCGGTCGCCATTTCGACTCCGAAGGAATCCCCAGCCGCCACAATCTGCCAGAGGGCGGTATCGAACTGGTTCAACGCCCCGAATCTCGGTCAAGGGCACGACGTGCCGGTAGGTTGGCACCAGGCCAAACCAGATGCGAAGCTCTGTCGGCGACACTTCCGTGGTCATCCGAAGCAGTCCGACGACGAGCATCGGTGGCACACTGAGTCCCACGGCAATGGCCAGAGGAAACCCCCGGTGCATGCGAAGGTCGTCAATCAGGCTATTCGGGTCATAGGACCACAGTACCGCGCCAAGCGCAAGCCCTGCCATGCCGAGAAGGACCGCGTAGATCCAGCCGTGGAACCACTGCTCCTCCCGGTAGATCGCCACCGGGGATCGGTTCACCATCACGATCGACACGGCTTAGCCCTCCGCCTCCGGTGCCTCGGATTCGGGTAGCGTCAACCAGTCTCCCAGCGTTCGTTCCATCGCCTGCAGTGCGATACCCACCACCCGATCGGCGGGCATCTCCCAGAATAAGGGGTTCAGCACTTCAAGTGAAACCGGCCCCTGATAACCGATTCGGCCGAAATGTTCGAGAATCGGTCCCAGGGGAAGATCACCGTCTCCCGGAAAGATGCGATCCGAGTCACTCGCCAGTTCTCGGGGGACGCCACTCAGGTCGCTCAGTTGCACAAGGGCAAGGTTCTCGGCCGTCAAATATCCGAGATCCTCAAACTTGCTCGGTCCTGTGTAGTAATGGAACGCATCGAAGCAAACCCCGACGTTCGGCGCACCGCTTTGGGCAATCAGGGCAAGCGTCGTATCAAGGCTCGCACAGAAGCGGGCGGTCTTTTGGAATTCGAGGGCTAGCCGCACCCCTTTGGTCGCCGCGAGTTCGGCCGCTTCGGTGATCGATGCGGCTGACCGAGCCAGATCGTCCGGACCTGGCACGGAAACGAAGTCAGGTACCACCACCAGGGTCGGCACCCCCAGATCGGCCAGCAGGTCGAGCCGACGCCGAAAATGGTCCCAGTGAGTGGCCCGTTCCGCTCCTTGAGAGAGCATCAACCCACCTTGAAACGAGGCTGCCACAGGACGAAGTCCCTCCCCTTCGAGCATCGATCGTGCCTCGGAAATCGAGTGGGTCCGGAGGAACTCCTCCAGCTTCGTCATCCAGAGCTCGACGGCTTGCCAGCCAACCCGACTGTACGCGGGAAGGTCTGCCTCAAACGGCGTGCCGAGCGTCGTGGCCTGGTTGATGCACGGCTCCATGCGAAATCCTGTCTCGTCGCTGAAGGTGAGGGTAGGGGCGGTGGGTCGTGTCTTCCGATCGGCCAAGAATCCCAATGCGTGCGATGTCGGTCTGGCCGCTCGTCCCAGGAAAATCAGGATCCGATCGCTTGGATGTCGGTTGTACCGTCGAGCAGATCCTCTACCAGTCGAGATATCCCCTCCGAGGCAATGCGCTTCTGCACCAAAGAATCGCGGTCTCGGATCGTCACGGTGCCATCGGTCAGTGTCTGGCCATCCACGGTGATGCAGTACGGTGTTCCCGCCTCGTCCTGGCGGCGATAACGGCGGCCAATCGCACCCTTCTCATCATAGAAGACATTGTGTCGTCGTTTCAGATCGCGGTAGATCGCCTCCGCCTTCTCCGGCATCCCGTCCTTCTTGACGAGTGGGAAAAGTGCCGCCTTGATCGGCGCAAACCTTGGGTGGAATTTCAAGACGGTGCGTGATTCTCCGCCCACCTCGTCCTCGGTATACGCCTCGCAGAGGAACGCCAGCGTCCCTCGATCCGCACCGGCCGACGGCTCGATCACGTGCGGCAGGAAGCGTTGCTTGGATTCTTCGTCGAAGTACGTCAGGTCTTTTCCGCTGAACTGCTGGTGCTGCTTCAGGTCGTAATCACTCCGATGGGCGATCCCTTCCAGCTCGCTGACGCCAAACGGGAACTCGTACTCGATGTCGGCCGTTGCCTTCGAGTAAAAGGCCAGCTCGTCCGGGTCGTGATCCCGGAGCCGGAGCCGATCGCTCCGCAAACCGTGCTTCACATACCAGTTGAAGCGTTCGTTCCTCCAGTAAGCATACCACTGTTCCGACTCCTCGGGACGGCAGAAGAACTCAATCTCCATCTGCTCGAACTCCCGGGACCGGAACGTGAAGTTCCTCGGCGTGATTTCATTCCGGAAGCTCTTGCCGATCTGGGCGATCCCAAACGGCAGCTTCACCCGACTCGTGTCCACCACGTTCTTGAAGTTGGCGAAGATCCCTTGCGCCGTCTCGGGACGCAAATAGGCAATGCTCGACGCATCTTCCAGGGCCCCGACGCTCGTCTTGAACATCAGGTTGAACTGCCGAGGGGCGGTCAGCGTGCCCGGCTCGTCGGCCGCGGGTCCCAGGACACGGTCGCGCTGCTCGGGAGCGAGGTGAAGATAGAGGACCGTTGTCGCTGCGGGCGGCTCTCCCAGATTCGCCGGTTTCGTCTTCAAGAGCTTCGCCGCCTTCGGCCGCACCGCGTCCCAGGCGTCGAGCGGCGACGCGCCCACTCCCGAAACACAGACCTCGACCCAATCCGGGAACATCCGGCCGGTTGCCCCTTCGTAGGCATGTTGGGCCGAGTGCGGGTCGGGCATCTCGCGGGCCAAACCGAAGACGTAAAGCTGGTCGGCCCGATAGCGTTCCTTCGATTGTCGGCAATCAACCATCGGGTCCACGAACCCGCCGACGTGTCCGGACGCCTCCCAGACCTTCGGGTTCATGATGATCGAGCAGTCGAGCCCGACCATGTCATCCCGTCCCGAAACGCAGTCGCGCCACCAGGCGTCCTTGATGTTCCGCTTCAGTTCGACACCCAGCGGGCCGTAATCCCAGAAGCCGTTGATTCCCCCGTAAATCTCGCTCGACGGGAAGATAAACCCGCGACGCTTACAAAGGGAAACGATCTTCTCCATGTCCATCAGGTCGCGTCTCCTGGGGCAGACCTTGGCATGGGCCGCCCCGCTCTCGAAGGGGGTCATTCGGATTCAAGGCTAACGGGATCGACTCGTTGATCGAGAGGACGGGAACGCCCGCCTCATCCGGTCGTTTGTGAATCGAGTCACGATTCTAACCGATGCCGCCCTCTCTGGTCGCCCCCGCCCTCACAATTCGAAGCGGATCGCGCCGCAATTCCGGAACGATGCCGATCGTATCCACCGCACCGGCCTCGACGATGTCCCGTCCCAGCCCGAGTTCCGACACCCGCAGCCCTCCTCGGCCGGTGCGAAGCACCTCGTCGAGATTCTCGTTGCCAAAGGTCACGCTCAGCCAGGCTCGGGCCGAAATCCTGGCGGAGTCGTTTCCCAACGACAATCCCTCGACCCGATCCAGATGACTGGCGATGGCTCCAGCCAGCAGCGTATCTTCAAAACTGACCAAGCCATCCGTCCCCGAACAGACGATGTGGACCGTTCGAGACTCATTGCGCAGCTCCTCCCGGATCGCCCTCAGGTTGGCAAACGCTCCGATCAAGACCCGATCGGCCTCCAGGCTCGCCAGAATCGCCCTCGTCCCGTTGGTCGTGGTCATCACGACCGTCTTCCCCCGGCAGACGTCTGGAGTGAAATCTCCCGGAGAGTTGCCGAAGTCGAACCCCTCGATCGCCACCCCTTGACGCTCTCCCGCCAGCACGGCCGAACCGCTGGGCAAGGCCCGAGCCACGTCTCTCGCCTCCTCGATCTCCAGGCAAGGGATGATCGCGTCACATCCCGACGCCAGAGCCCGGACCATCACCGAGGTCGCTCGCAAGACATCGACCACCACTGCCACCCCCCCCGCCAGCGCCCCTTCGAGAATCAAGGTCGGCACCAGATGCACCTGGACCGTTGCGTTCGCACTCATCGGTTGCGTTCCTTCCTTCTTGCCGGCATCGCATTTCTAGGCTTGACGGCCCTTGCTCCCGATTCGTTTCCCCTTCCCGAAACGGCCTGATCGTCGTATGGTTCCGAGCGATCATCTCCCTTCCGAACAAGACGATCTGGAGGAAGCCATGGACGTCCTGCGGGAAAATGGGTTGATCACGGCCGCCAGCGTAACATTGGCCTGCGTACTTGCCGGCCTCTGTTTCGCCCAAGGCAGGCAGCAGAAAAGCTCCGGCGGTCTTCAAGTCGTCAAAGACATCATTCGTGCCGAATGTGCCGTGGAGCCAACCGACCCACCGAGCTTGAGCGTCACCGTGACTGCTATTGACCCGAGAGCCCTCCCCCAGCATCCCCGAATCATCCCGGGTAAGTATGAGTCTCCTCCAGACGACGGTATTCAGGATTTCTTTGTCGTGGCTGTCCCTGCGGAGGGCGGACAGCCGACAGAAACCGAGTTCACGGTGAAAGACACATGGAATCGGTTCCGCGACGAAGCTCCCTGGCTTCGGGGCATCCGGATCCATGGTGCGGAAGGCGCGATAACCTTGCTGGTACAGTAAAGTGACGAATTGTTCATCTGATTCGTCCTCTTCTCCATGACTTTTCCCCGACGCGCAGGTGCACGGATGCCCGAGCCCAAGGGACGATCGCTGCCGCTTTCCGGCCCCCGCCGGTTCATCCTGGACATGATGCACTATGCGTCAAAGGTCCCCTCGGTGCCGGTCGGCCGGACAATGAATCTCGGCCCCCTGGCCGACGCCCGGCGCGCCCACCCGCTACGGCCGTCGTGGGCGGTCCTCTTTCTCAAGGGGTTTGGGATCGTCTGCGACGCTCACCCACCTTTGCGACGGGCATTGCTCAGCGTCCCGCATCTCAGGTTGTACGAACACCCGTTTTCAATCGCCTCGCTGGCCATGGAACGGGAGCACGACGGAGAACCCGTCATCGTCGTTGGTCTGTTTCGAGCCCCCGAACGGCAACCGATCGCCGAGCTTCAAAAAGCGCTCGACGAGTACCGAACCTGGCCGATCGAAAAGGTTGGCTTTTTCCGCCAGATGCTCCGAATCAGTAGCTATCCCGCCCCGATCCGACGCTTCCTCTGGTGGTCGACGCTCCACGTCTCAGGACCGAAGCGCGCAAAGCGGCTCGGCACCTTCGGTCTTTCCAGCTACGGAAGCCTCGGGGCCGAGTCGTATCACCCGATCAGCCCCTTGACTACGACCTTGACCTATGGCCCGATTGACGCGAGCGGCCGAGTCACCGTCAAGCTGATCTACGACCACCGCATACTCGACGGCGCCCAGATCGCCCGACGCCTGGCCGATCTGGAAGCCGCCTTGCTCGGCCCCGTCCGAGACGAGTTGCTTGCCGATCAAGCTCCCCAACGCGAAGCGGCCTGATCGCCCCGTTCCAGAGGAAAAGGACGATCAGGCGGGTCAAATCAGGACTGGTCGAACACCAGCATCAAACCTCCTGACCCGGAATCCGAACCTGGAGCTGACTCATCAACCGCTTCAGTTGATCCTCTTTCGAGTTGATGAACAGCACGTGATCGAGAGTCACCACCCGATCATTCGTCGAGAAGTTCAGGACGAGACGCCCAGCCCCGAGCCCAAGCAGGAATTCCAGGATGTCCGGAATCTCCTTCGAGAACTTCAACTGAATCGTCGGATAGCGGTCGAGATCGCTCAACGGGCCGTGGTGATGCAACACCTCGTTCGGGCGAATTTCCCAGTAGTCGAGGTATCGCGTCGCCCAGATGATCGCGTACATCACCGCCTGAATGAACGCGATCGCAAAGAAGAAGCCCGCGTTGGCCGCGAAGTAAAGATGCCTGGAGAGCGCCGTCAAAGGAGACAGGAAGTCGACCCCCTGCGACGCCAGGTAGAGCAGCAAGAAGGTCAATGTCAGAGCGAACAGGATCACCGCAATCAGCGTGAACCTGGGGAAATCGAGCGACATGACCATCATGTTCACGGCGAACACAATCAGAAACACCGCTCCGAAAATGTTCTGCCAGCTCGAAAAACGTCGAGCTCCCGGAGGGGGCACCTCGATCTCCGCCACCTGTTCCGCTTCGACCTGACCCTCGGCCACCTGGGCCCCTTCTCCCTGACCTTCTTCGGCGGCCTGAACCACTTCCACCGCCTCGGGCGTGACCGGAGGTTCGGGAGTCGTCTCAAGATCACCGACAATGAGCATGCCTGTCCCACAAATCAGTGCAAACACCATCGTGGGCCAAAGGAAAATGACCTTTGGATATGAGAAGATCTTGACAGATTCGATCTGCTGAGATGGCTGCCTCTGATCTTTTGCGGTCGGGTCCGAGGCCATCGCGTGCAACTCCTGATCGGAAAACAATAAAGGGACATTGCGGCATTCTGCTGAGGTTGTCAGCGAGCCTCCAGCGAATTTCGCTGGGAGCATCGTAACGGCGGTCAGGCTTCACCGGAAGCCCCCGCCGCTCTCACTCCGAGACAGCCAGAATCGGCCGTAAAGGTCATTCGTCGCCCATCGCCAACCATTCAGCAAGCTCTCCCTCCTCATTCCGAACAACTTGACCCGCACTGGCCTTTACCATGCGCTCGAAACGAGACCAGCCACCCCTCGCGGCATCCTCGGCAATTCGTTACGATCAAACTCCTTCCTTCGGGGAGCGGACGCACGGCTGGTGCCGGCCCTGGTCTTCAAAACCAGTTGGGCGGCCTGGAGACAGGTCGTCGGTGGGTTCGATTCCCATACGCTCCCGTGGTATTGTGCGTTTGCGATTTCAGTCGCTGTTGCGCTCGACCCGCGGGCCTTGCGTTGCCGACGTACGCGAGCCATTCCTCTCTCGGGGTCGAGCATGATCGACGCCTTCTGGCAACTGCTCGTTGATGCCATTGGTCCCGATCTTGCAGAGTTCGGCGAGGTTTCCCGCCTGATCCAAACGATGTTTCGCCTCGGCATCGCCGCCCTGCTCGGAGGCGTGCTCGGTCTGGAACGAACCCTCCGGTCTCGATCGGCGGGGATGAGAACGTTCATGCTGGTCGCAGTCGGCTCTGCCGCCTTCGTTCTCATCGCCGAGTTGATCGGTATCTCAGGAGGTGACCTGAGTCGGGTCGTCCAGGGGCTCTTGACCGGGGTCGGATTTCTGGGTGCGGGGGTCATCTTCCGATCGAGCGATCGGTCCCATGCCCATGGCCTGACGACCGCAGCCGGCATTTGGCTGACCGCGTCGCTCGGCATGGCGGTCGGCTTCGGTCGCCCGGCCTCCGCATTGCTCATCACCCTGCTGGCCCTTCTCATCCTGTCACCATTTGGAAGACGCCTTGAGCTTGCAATCAAGGCCCGCACCCGTCGTCAGCAGAAATGACCTGACCAGTGCTTCATCGAACGTTCGGGCACCCTCCGAAGTGTTGTTTCCCGAAACTGTGTAAACGGTTCAGTGACTCCTCGAACTTCATTGGAGAAGACCCTCGATGCACCATCGTACTCTTGGCAAGAGTGGGCTAGGTGTTTCGGCCATCGGCCTGGGATGCTGGGGAATGTCTGGTTCGTATGGGCCTGCCGATGAGGCTGAGTCCGAAGCCACGTTACGCCTCGCCCTCGACCGCGGCATCACCCTCATCGATACCGCTGACTCCTACGGCGAGAACGGACACAACGAGTCACTCGTCGGTCGGGTCCTCGCCAGCCGTCGCTCCGAATTCGTCCTCGCCACCAAGACCGGATGGGTCAAGCGTCCCGGACCCGACGGCACCGAGACGGTCGGCGTCGATGGTCGCCCCGATCGCATCCGATCCGCCTGCGACGCGAGCCTGGCCCGACTCAACACCGACGTGATCGACCTCTACTACCTTCACCGGATCGATCCCGATGTCCCCGTCGAGGAGTCCGTCGGGGCGATGGCTGAACTGGTCGCACAGGGGAAGGTCCGTGCCCTCGGGCTGTCCGAGGTCTCCGAAGCCACGCTCCGGCGCGCTCATGCCGTCCATCCGATCGCCGCTTTGCAATCGGAATACTCGCTCTGGACCCGTGAGCCTGAAGCTGACGTGATGCCGGCCTGTCGAGAGCTCGGCATCGCATTCGTCCCATTCAGTCCCCTCGGTCGAGGATTCCTCACCGGAGCCCTGACCAGTCGAAACGCCATCTCCGAAGGCGACTGGCGAGCCGGCAATCCTCGATTCACCGACGAGAATCTTGCCCGCAACCTCGCCTTACTCCGACCTTTGGAGGAGATCGGCCAGGCGCACGCTGTCCAGCCCGCGCAGATCGCGCTGGCCTGGGTCCTCGCTCAGGGAGATCAGGTCGTCCCGATCCCCGGCATGAAGCGACGCACCCACCTTGAAGCCAATATTCAGGCTGTTGAGGTGGTCCTGACCCCCGGCGAACTCGAACGCCTTAACGCGTCCTTTCCCCCTGGCATCGCCGCAGGAAATCGCTACACCCCCGAAGTCGCCTACTGGGCTGGGCGATAACGCACCAAGACCCCAGTAACGGTTCCTCACTACCGTTCCTGAGGCGAATGATCAGGACGCCTCTCCATCACGCTCCGAAATCCCGGAGCGTGTGACTTCTTCCCTTCACGACGCTGGCTTCACCCTCGCCAGGTCGAGAAACAGGATGCAAGACGGGTTGCCGACGGGTACGTACTGGCCCGTGAATTCCAGGCCTCCACTGTCCCGATTCACACGAAAGACAGTCACGTGGTCGGCTCTCTGATTACAACAATAAAGGAAGTTTCCGGTCGGGTCGAAGCCAAAGCTCCGAGGATAATTCCCGCGAGTCCATTCGTTGCCGACCATGGTCAACGTACCATCCTGGCCAATCTCGAAAATCCCGATGCTGTCATGCAACCGGTTGCCTGCATAAACATGGGTGCCGTCCTGAGAAACCAGGATCTCGGAGCAGAAATTACTTCCTGCATATCCAGGCGGCAAGCTTGAAACCGTCTGCCTCGAACTTAACCTTCCCGTCTCGGAATCGTAGTCGAACAGAACGATTGTCGATCCTTCCTCCTGAATCGAGTAGAACCAGCGTCCGTTCGGATGAAAATGGAAATGGCGAGGACCATCCCCAGGGGGCAATGAGACAACTGGCGATTCACTCGGTTTCAACGTCCCCGTTTGATCATCAAATTCCCAAACGAAGATTTGATCCAAGCCCAGATCCACGTGAAGCACAAAACGCCCCGAAGGATCTGCCTCGATCATGTGGGCGTGGGTCCGATCATGGCCACTGATGGCAAAGCTCCCCGGTGGTGCGTGGGTGGCTCGCGTCGGGCCAATCTCACCTTCATCGACCTTGACCTCTGTGGCCTCCCCAAGCTGACCATCTGCAAGGATCGGTACCACCGCCACCGATCCCCCGAAATAGTTTGCCACCAGGAGAAAACGACCCGACGGATGAATGCTCACATAGGTCGGACCCGCTCCTCCAGACGGCACCGTACTGAGCAAGGTCAACTGACCGTCCGCCGGATTGATGGCGAACGCACTGACCGTCCCCTGATTTGCCTCGTCGATCCGATCCGTTTCGTTTGCCGAATACAGTCGGGTCCCGTTCGCGTTCACGGCCAGGTGGCTCGGGCTCGTCCCCATTTCGAACAGACCAGCCGGTGTCATCGCTCCGGTCTTTCGATCCACGCGAAACAGATGAATCCCTCGTCCATTGCCGGGGGGCAGGTCGACTTGCGTTGGCAAGACATCGCGCAGCGGAGAGCTGAACGTGCCGACATAGGCCAGAAGGTCTCCACCCTCACCGCCTGCGTTCGCACCCTCCGATCGGGCGACCAGGGCAGCGGTTCCTGCCGCGACGCAGCCCATGCGAAGGAATGATCGTCGGGAACGTTCGTATGCCATCATGATGCGTTCGCACTCTCTCAAGACGCCGGAAGGGCCTGGCTTTTTGCAGTCCAGGCCTTCGCTTCTGTCTCTGCAAATTGCTCCCGATCAACCGGTGATGCTGTCTCCAACACACCCATGACCGCCGACTCGCTGTGAACACGATGATTGGAGCGTAACGCCCGTCCTGGCAAGTGTCCAGGCTTGGATGACCGAGCAGACCCGAGCGCCTGGTTCTTCTCCATCACCGAGATTCCACCATCGTCGGGCGCCGACCCGTTCTCAATCCTCCACCATACCAGCGGCTCGATCGCATCGCCCCTCGTCCCGATCGTCCCCGAGTTGGTCATTGCTCGTGGTTCGATTCGCACGATCTGACGATCAGGCTTCGTGGGGCTTGCCTTCTGGGTTCCACGATAACGGGAACCTCAATCGAATTCTTCCGCCACCGCAAGGAACAAGGAAATGTTCAAGAATCAGGGAAATCTCATCATCAGGGAATCGATTTCGGGTACAACTGTCGAAGAAGGTCCAGCAATTCATCCGGGTCCACAGGTTTGACTAAGTGTTGATCGAAGCCGGCCTCACGCGATCGCAGACGGTCTGAGGCCTGGCCCCATCCTGTCAGCGCGATCAACGTCCGTGAGGCCCCCGCAGGCTGGCTCCGAATCTGTCGGGCCACATCGTACCCATCCATGTCGGGCAATCCGATGTCGAGGACCACCACCTCAGGTTGAAACTCATCGATCACTGAGAGTGCCGAACGCCCATCGTGGGCGATTCGTACATCAAGACCTGCCAGGCCCAGCAGCTTCCCGAGTGTCTGAGCCGAATCCAGGTGATCATCCACCAGAAGAAGCCGAGAGATACGGAAGTCTCCCTTCTCTTTGGTTCGCTCGGTCGTCAGCGACTCGGTCTGATCCATTTCAGCAAGCGGAAGATGGACAATAAACTCGCTGCCGGCGCCGATCCCCTCGCTCCGTGCCTCGACGGTCCCACCGTGCAACTGAACGAGACCCCGCACCAGGGCCAGCCCAATCCCGAGCCCCCCTTGCGATCGGTGGAGGGCCGGCTCGACCTGTGAGAAAATTTCAAAGATGCGGGTCAAGTGCTCCTCATCGATCCCGATTCCCGTATCGCGCACCGAGACGTGAACCTGCCCTTCCTTTTGCCGAACCGTCAACGTGATCCGTCCCTCGACGTCCGAATACTTCGCCGCATTGTTCAGGAGGTTCGAAAAAACCTGAGCTAATCGCGTCGGGTCGGCATCAAGCACAATGGGCTCGGACGGCATGTCAATGGTCAACTCATGCCCTCCCGCCTCGATCAACGGCCGGCTTGTCTCCACGGCCACCTGAACAATCGAGGCCACGTCGACCTTCGCGCGTCGCAGCTCGAGCTTGTTGCTGGTGATGCGAGAAACATCAAGCAAATCATCAAGCAGCCGGGCCATGTTTCCAACCTGGCGGTCGATGACGTCACGATGCAATTGCAACTCAGGATCAGGCGGACCTTGTTTCCGGAGCAAGGCAACGGCGTGGCGAATCGGGGCAAGAGGATTCCGCAGTTCATGAGCCAGGGTCGCCAGAAATTCATCCTTGCGACGATCGGCGTCCTGAAGCGCTTCGGCTAACCGCTTCGGCTCATCAATATCGGTGATCGTACCGTACCATCGTACGACCTGACCGTTGTCGTCCCTCACCGGAACCCCCCGAACCATGTGCCATCGGTCCTGGCCGTTCGAGTCTCGTAATCGAAACTCGGTTCGATAGGGGGTTTCCTCCCGAACTGACGTTTCCCAACGGTTGATCAATCCGGATCGGTCGTCCGGGTGAACACTCTTCACCCACCGATCCCCCATTCCCTCCTCGGTCGGCATCCCGGTGTACGCTGCCCATTGACGGCTCAGATATCGAACCTGGCCTGTCGGGTCGGCCACCCAGACTATCTGAGGCATGGCTTCGGCCAATTGGCGGAACCGGGCTTCACTCGTTCGCAACTCCTCCTCGCGAAGGTGTCGCTCAGTAATGTCCGTCACGTGCGCCACAAAACCCCGAACCAACCCTCCCTCGCCCACGTCGGGAGTGTACGTCGCACTGATCCAGCGCGTTCCCCCGTCCCGATACGGAACTTCCGACTCGTAGCTCACCTCCTCCCCAGCCAACGCCGCCTCGACATGCGGTCGAATCGTCCTCCAGGCAGAATCGCCCAGCACCTCCCGCATGTGCTTCCCAAAGACATCCTCGCGACTCATCGCAAACCATCGCTCATACGAACGATTATTTAATCGATAACAGGCGTTCGCGTCAACGTAGGACAGGAGTGCTGGAACCGCATCAGCGACCAGTTGAACCCGCTCCCGTTCCGATCGCAGGCGTTCCTCGATCCGGCACCGTTCTGTCACGTCGAGCACCAGCGAAAGCACGGCCACCATTCGCCCCATCTCGTCGTGCAGGACCGAGTTGTACCATTCACACCAAAGGGGATCGCCCGACCGACTTCTGTTTCGGTTGTGGGCCACGACAAACCTGCTTGTCGGGTCGAGGAGCTGATCCTTGATCGCTTCGACCTGCTCACGGTCCTCGAAGAGCAACGGAACCTCGTCAATCCGCGTTCCGATGACCTCCTTTGCCGTCCACCCAAACAGTTTTTCCGCCTGACCTGACCAACGCGTCACAACGAATTCAGCGTCCCACTCGATGACCCCCAACGGGGTATGATCCACCAGGGTCGTGAGCCTCGTGAGAAGCCCGGTTCGTTCTCGGTCCGCCTCCTTTCTTGCGGTGATGTCCATCACGAGCCCGAGCACGCGGACCGGGCAATCACTTGAGTCTGTCTCAACCTTTCCCTTACCGAGGAGCCAGACCACCGAGCCATCGGGTCGGGAAATCCGAAACTCGACCTCGTCTCCCGACCTCGTGGCGATGGCTCGGGAAATTGCGTCCTTCACTCGCGCTCGATCCTCGGGATGGATCAGTTGACGAAACCCGCTCAGGGTTCCATCGAACGCCCCCGGAGACACTCCGAGGACCTCCTCCAAGTTGTCAGACCAGTCGATCCGATCGCTATGGACATCCCAGTACCAGGTCCCCATGCGACCTGCCTGAAGCGCCAGTCGAAGTCGCCCCTCGCTGACTCGCAAACGCTCCTCGGCTCGCTTCCGATCGTCGATATCGGTCGCCGTTCCGAACCGTTGAAGCAGCCGTCCCGACTCATCCCGCACCGGCACAGACCGAATCAAATGCCATCGATACGTCGAATCGCTCCGCCGCAACCGAACCTCGGCCTCAAGAAGATCCCCCTGTCCAAAGGCTCGCTTCCTGATCGCTCGAATCCGAGGCTGGTCATCCGGGTGAACGGCCGCGAGCCATCCTTCCCGCGACACCGCCTCCTCGATGGTCATTCCCGCATATTCATACCAGCGTCGATTGAACGACTTGACCACTCCTTCGGGATCCGCGGTCCAGAGTATTTGAGGCATCGTGTCGGCCAGTTGACGAAATCGCTGTTCACTCTCTTCCTGCTTCAAGCTTCGTTCCGACCTCTCACCATCGTCCCTGCCCAGATCCACGATCGAAGTGGACCCAAGCCGAGCGGTCACTCGCCGTCGTTCTCTCAGCACCACCAGCAGGACCCCGACCACTCCAAGGAGGATCAGCTCCATCTAATCGGACGCCTGACCCATCTCGCGAGACGCCCGGGGAACGAGGACGACGCATAACTCGACGACCACTCCGAGAACGAGCGTCAGAATTGCAGGACCGCCCCCCCCCAACCACGACACGACAACCACGGCGAGCAAGAACGTTCCAAACCCATGATGCGGCCCGAACACCCCCTCCATCGCCAGGCGCACCATCGAGGCAACCAGGACGGCCAGTACGGCGATCCCGTAGCCCCAGGTTCGAGGGAGAGGCTGACGGAGCATGGACTTCTCTCTCACTACGGCGGCACAGCCAGAACGCTCGCCCATCCACAAGGACGTGGTGTCTCTCAGGATACACAACTCTGATCGAAAAGCGACCAAGGGTCCCCCACCCCGGGCACCATCATTGAAAATGCCCCGTCCCGAATCACCCCAAAGGTTTCGCTCCCCTTGCTCCCAATCGCCTCCTTATCGTACACTCGCTCAGAATCAGTTATGGTGCCTTCCGTAAACCTGATTTCCGACAATTCGTCCGAAGAATACCTTTACAAATCCTTCCATCGCAAGTAACTTAGTCCGAAGCAGTTAGAACACGGAGAGGTGACCGAGTGGCCGAAGGTGCGGCACTGGAAATGCCGTGTACGGGTCAAACCGTACCGTGGGTTCGAATCCCACCCTCTCCGCTAATGACCCTTGCTGAAGACTCCCCGATCACACGTGTGATCAAAACCGATTGGGGTCATTCCCTCGTCATTTAGACGAAGGGTGCCTGCCGAATGAGTGGCGAAATCTGACGTTCGGGAACGAAGTCCAGTCCACATCCGTTCTCGATCGATCAACTCCCCACGCAACTGCCCCGTCGCAGTTTCGTGGGGCTCGTCCTTGACATAGTTGTCGGATCTTCGGAGGAATGCTCCTCAGGCGATGATCTCGTTCAGCACCCGTCCATGAACGTCGGTCAGGCGAAAATCACGACCAGCATAGCGAAACGTGAGCCGCTCATGGTCGAACCCGAGCAGGTGCAACACGGTGGCGTGCAGGTCGTGCACGCTGACCGGATCGCGCTCCGCCCGGAATCCGAATTCGTCGGTTGCGCCGAAGGTTGTTCCTCCTTTGATCCCCCCACCGGCCATCCAGACGCTAAACCCATAGTGGTTATGGTCGCGCCCTTGCATCGACGTCCCATCGGCCGACAACTCAACGGTCGGTGTGCGTCCGAACTCCCCTCCCCAGAGCACGAGCGTCTCGTCCAGCAGTCCTCGTGCCTTCAAATCGGTCAGAAGCGCGGCGATGGGGCCGTCGATCTCCGCTGCAAGACGTCGGTGATTGGCCTCAATCTGGTCGTGGTTGTCCCACGGCTGACCCGCCCCGTGCCAGAGTTGCACGTAACGCACACCGCGCTCAATCAACCGACGTGCGATCAGAGTTTGCCGACCATGCACACCGTCTCCATAGAGGGCCCTGATGTGCGTTGGCTCTCGCGAAAGGTCAAAGGCTTCGGCCGCCTCGATCTGCATACGAAACGCGAGTTCAAACGACTGAATGCGAGCGTCAAGCCGACTGTCGGTCAAGGTCGATTGATGCTCCGAATTCAATACCCTCAACAAATCGAGTTGCCTCCGTTGGGCCTCAGTCGTAACGTGAGGATGCTCAATATTCTCAATCAATCGATCAATCGTTTCATGCTTCGAATCGATGTAGGTTCCTTGATACCCGCCTGGCAAGAACCCCGCCTGCCAGTTCTCGACCCCCTTGATCGGATACCCTCCCGGACAAAGCGCAAGAAAACCGGGCAGATTTTGATTCTCCGTTCCCAGGCCATATAGCACCCACGACCCGACACTTGGTCGTGATTGGACCGAGTCGCCGCAATTCATCAACATGAGCGATGGCTCATGATTGGGAACCTGGGCATACATCGACCGAATCACGACAATGTCATCGATATGCTTCGCCGTCTCTGCAAACAGTTCACTGACCTCGATCCCGCTCTCGCCATATCGTCGGAATCGAAATGGCGACGGAAACGCTGCCCCAGTCTTCCGCTCGGTCAGGAAGGTCTCCGGAAGGGCTTGACCGGAGTAGCGGGACAGGCTTGGCTTGGGATCAAACGTATCCACATGCGAGGGACCACCGTTCAGGAAGAAGTGGATCACCCGTGTTGCTTTGCCGGCAAAATGCGGAGCCCTGGGCGCGAGACTTCCCGCCTCAGACTCGATCGGAGACGCGAACAGGGAACCCGAATCCGCCAGCGCTCCCAGCGCTCCCAGCGCTCCCAGACCCAACCCTGATCGAGTCAACAATTCGCGACGGCTTATCCCACCTCGATCCTGATCCGGGCGATTCATGAGACATGCTCCCGATGGCCAAAATTAATCCACGAACAAGAACTCATTTGACATCAATAACACCTGGGCGAGTTGTTCCCAGGGACCAAGCCGATCGGTACCCTTTCCCGAAAAGTCGATCGTCGCATCCCAGGTCGTTGCCTCCTGAACACCCACTTCGGTCAGTACAGGTGCCCAAAGAAACTGATTACTGTTGAGCGAGTCCTTCAGATCCACCACGAAGTCAATCGAATCACCAGGCTGGACCGAAAGCGCCTCGACACCAAGCGATGCTCGACCATCCTGAACCTCTGCCGACGCGATCAACCCGACTCGGCTGCCGATCAGGAACCCTCGAACCCCGTCTCCCTGGTTTACGTCGTGGATCAAGATCGATTCAACGCGAATCGTCATCTCCTTCGGGGCAACCCATCGTCGGACGACAGCATGATTCCGGTCGTTCCCCGGATGCCCTCCCTCGGCGGTCAATTGCAGCCACCCCAAACGTGCGTCGGGCCACGATGCCCCCCCTTGCCAGGCGGTTCCCGAGAAGTAAGGCAACGATTGGAAGTCCACCAAGCGGCCCGACTCTTCGTCCATCCTCCCATATCCATATTGCCAGTCGTTCGAGGTTTGGGATCGGTCCTCGTTCGGTCCCTGCTTCGCCGCTCGCACCAACGCGAGCGACGCCTCCATTTCTACCGAGGACGGCTCTCGCTGAGAGACACGTTGATACAGCCGACGAACCCGCTCCCGCTCATCCTCCACCTCGATGATCTCCGCCAGTCCGGCCAGTTCCCTGGCGCGTTCCAACAGAAACGGATGGTTCAGGAAAAAAAGCGCCTGCTGTGGCACCGTGGTCTCGGATCGTTGAGGGATGAGCAAATCAGGGTTTGCAAAATCGAACACGCGAAGAACACTCGGAAGGTTCTCCCGATCCACCTTCCCGTAAACGGTTCTTCTGGTCGAATACGGGGGCGAGAACATCGGCTCCGCGGCCCCTTCCATACGCTCATCAAGGGATCCTGACACCCTGAGCAAGGCATCGCGCAACTCTTCGAACGTGAGGCGATGCACCGGCATCTGCCAAAGAAGTCGGTTCTCAGGGTCAACCTGCAGGGCCAAAGCCCGCACCTTCGGATCGCTCGGACCGCGAGACGATTGTCGAAACGTCGCCGATCGCACAATCTGTCGATGCAGATCTTTCTGGCTCCACCCCTCCTCCATGAACCGCGACGCCAGCCAGTCGAGCAACTCAGGATGACTCGGGGGCTCGGCTCTCGTACCAAAGTCTCCCGGAGATCGCACCAACCCATCTCCAAAATAGCCCATCCAGACCCGGTTGACCGCCACTCGGGCGGTTAAGGGATTGGTCGGATCGATAATCGCCTGGGCCAGTTCTCGACGACCACTCCCCTCCGTGAAGGGTTCTGCGTCTGACCCGGCGATGGCCTGGAGAAAGCGTCGAGGGACCACCTCTCCCGGACTCGCCGAATTTCCTCTCCGGAAAACCCTTGGCTCGATCGACCTGTCCCGATCGACCAGGATCGTCGCGAACGGTGGTGCCTCAGCCGATTGAAGGAGCCAGCGATCGACCTCCGCTTGAAGCTTCCAAAGCTCCACAGTCGTCTGAGTCGGGAAGAAAAACTCAATATTCACCAGGGATTCGTCGGGAACCTCGCAAGGAGAGTCCGGGCCAAACAGAACCTGTCGTATCGCCTCTGAATCGGGATCGTCGAGTCCGTCCGGTCGGGGAGTGCCCTTCGCCTCGGCCTCGGACAGTCGATCCTCCCATTCGGCGATCACTTCCTGAAAGAGCATTCCATAGCGTGTTGCGACGTCGTCTCGATCAATCGGTGGTTTCTCAAATGCTTGAGCAACCCTCGAATTCACCTCGTCTCTCCATTCTCCGGAGAGAGACCTGCTGATTGCTGCCGCTCGCTCCGAGAAGCCTTTCTCGGGCAGTCGGGTAAATTCATGCCAGGCTCGGAAGATGGGATCTCCCACTCTCCCCGCCCGATCAATCGTTTCTTGCCAGCGATGAACCGATGCCGGAATGAGATCACGATCAGTCAAGATTTGACTAAAGGCCTCGTCCGGATACTTCGAGAGCGCGAACTGCGCAACGAGATACTGCGTCACCCGTTCCCTCACCCGATCGGCCGCCGCGGCCCGTTCCTCATTCAACCGGTCGCGTAGCGCCTCTTGACGCTCCTGCAAGCCATCGTCAAAGGCAGCGTGTTTGAGACCGGCTTCCGAGTCATCAAACGCTGGAACCACAACCTCGGCACAGTTTCGGAAGACTCCGTAGAGGGCATAATAATCTGCAGTTGGTATCGGGTCATATTTATGATCATGGCAACGCGCACACGCGACGGTCATCCCCAGCATCCCTCGCGTGACCACGTCAATCCGGTCGTCGATGATGTCGTGCTTGACCCCGAGAAAGCGTCGACCCAGGGTCAAAAATCCCATCGCTGCCAGATCGCTCGGATCGTCCGCCACCTGATCAGCAGCCACCTGCAATAGAAGAAACCGATCGTACGGCAGATCCTCATTGATCGCCCGAATTACCCAGTCGCGATACGACTGAGCGTGAACCCACGACGCCTCCTCACGTGCATATACATACCCTTTTGTGTCAGAGTACCGCGCCACGTCGAGCCACTTCCGTGCCCAGTGTTCACCGAACTGGGGGGAATCGAGCAAGCGATCGACGAGTCGATCATAGGCATCCGCGGAATCATCGGTGACAAACGATTCAACCTCGTTCGCAGTCGGAGGAAGGCCGGTTAAATGAATCGAGGCCCGCCGAATCAATGTGCGGCGATCCGCCTCTGGCGCCAGGGTCAACCCTTCCGATTCGAGCCGATCAAGAATGAACTGATCAATCGGAGTCCGCGCGCGCTCCGAGTTTCGAATCTCGGGAGGAGTGACCGATCGAACCGGCTGAAACGCCCAGTGCCTTGCCACAGCCTCCTCAAGCGACGCAGACGATCCTGCAGGGGTCTGCCCCGACTCCGGGGCATCTGGCCACGGCATTCCCATCTCAACCCATTGCGTGAGTGCCTCGATTTCTTGGTCGGACAACCTCCCCTTCGGAGGCATCCTTGGCTCCGAGTCATACCGAACCACCTCGATCAAGAAACTCTCGTCCGGCTTACCTGGCTCGACGGCGGGGCCGGAATGTCCCCCAACAAGCAACGCCTGCCGGCTCGTCAACGATAGCCCTCCCTCGGGCGTCTCGTCCCCATGACACGAGAGGCAATGCTCAACCAGCAACGGGCGAATCGTTCTTTCAAAAAAATCGGTTGTCGACCGCTCGTCGTCGAAGGCTTGTGCCTGTTGAAATCCAAGAAGTAGAAGCCAGACACACACCCAGTAACTTTTGATCTTCATTGGACTGGCTTCCGCTCAACAAGACCTGGCCAGGACGATGCGAACGTAGTTCCGTGATCGTACTCATCCAGCCTAGCAAAAAGACGTTCGTTCAACACACCTGAACCACACCAACTGGGCTTCAGGTCCAGCGAATCTGAGATTGTACCGGATGTGTATGCATGTCCGCCCGCCGCTCGATCGGCCATTCACGTAACTCGTCCACCAGACCAATCAGACCTTCGACGGCAGCTTCGAAGATGATTTTTCCTTTCTCTGCGGTTGCCTTGGTCGGGTCGCCGTGAACTCCGGTCTTTGTCCACCGGCCCCAGAAGTCGTTGAATCGCACGAAATAATTCATCGTGCTATCACTACTCACGTACTTGCCCATCCGGTCATTATCCTCGACCGCCTTGTCCATTTGCACCCGATCACCCGCCAAATGTAGGTACAGAGAGGTTTCAAACTCATCCGCATGTGCCACCACCTTCGACTCGCGGATCTTCTCGAACGCTTCCATCAAGAACCAGAAGTATGTCGTGGCAAAGCAAAGCGACTCCGTCTCCAGCACCGTTTTTCGGGCGATCAGGTCGATCAACGGCGCGTTCGATCCATGCCCATTCACAATCAAAATTTTCTTGAACCCGTGGTATGCTACGCTCTTCGTAATGTTCAAGCAGAAATTAATAAAAACGTCTGGTTCAATATGAATCGTTCCTGGAAAATCGATGTGGTGCAGGTTCAATCCATACGAAATCGGTGGCATGACCAGCACCCGGTCTGCTGCCCGTCTCCCGACTTCCAGGCAAACCGACTCACACAGAAAAAGGTCCACATCCAGAGGTAAATGACTGCCGTGCTGTTCGGTCGATCCGGTGGGCAGTATGATCAGCTTTTCCTGCCCGATCGCCTCGTTGATCTCCGGCCAGGTCAATCGATTGTAGCGATATTCAGTTGCTGATCGAAACATGCCGATCACCTCCATCTTCGAAGAAAAACCGTGTTTGGACTTCCGTCTGAAGAATCACTCTTCGGAATCAAGCGACTGGGTACAGTCGATCAGGAGCCAGCAAATGCCGCTGCCGAGATACATGGTCGCCAGCAAAACAAATAAGGGGCCCCAGTCAGTCGTCGCCGTGGGCCCAGACGGCCCGATGGACTCGGTCGTGAACGCGTCAAGGACCAGCCCAAAGATAATTGGCATGATCACGCCTCCCAACGTTCCGGCCGTGTTGATAATGCTGAAGACCGTTGCGCTGAATCGTCCCCCGAGATCGGTACAGGTTCCCCAGACCGTCGGCTGACTCCAATCACTAAAGAACTTGGCGATCATCAACACCCAGGCCGCCGCCACACCGCTTGATTGGCCGACGACCAAGGCGAGCATCACACACCCGATCAGCTTCCCCGAAAAGCCAACCCCGCTCCGCGCCCATCGGCGATTTCCTGTCTGAGCGATCAACCGATCGTTAAGCCATCCGCCAACAATCCCCCCGATCGCTCCGCCCCAAAGCGGAAGACTAGCCAGCCATCCCGTCTGACTGATGTCGAAGCCTCTTGCGCGGAGAAAGTACGTGCCGATCAAGGCCACGAACACCACGTCCGATCCCGCATCGAGAAATTGCTGGAGCACAAAAAACCGCATACTTCGACTCTTTAAGGCCCGCTTCGGTGGCAGAACCACCCGCGCGGTCCCCTTGCTGACTCGGGGACCCGACTCGATCAACTCACGTTCCGCCTCGTTGACCTTGGGATGCTCCTCAGGAGAATTTCGAAAAAACACGGCGAAAATCACTGCGTAACCAATCCCGATCCCCCCCATCACCAGTAGCGCCGATTGCCACGACAGGCCCCACCACCCCATCAACACCGTTCCCAGTAAGATGGGAGACAGCGCACCACCTCCCCGCCCGAACGTGGTGGCGATCCACCCTTGCAGAACCGTTCGCCTGGCGATCGGAAACCATTGACGCGTCACTTTCGTCAAAGCCGGGTAGCATCCCGCCTGAGTCGCCCCGAACAACAAACGCCAGGCTCCCAGCAGCCAGAGCCATCCGGTCTGTCCCAACGCCGCCAGCGAGATTGACCAGCCAATCACGCTTGCCACGAGGAATCGATGCGGTCCGAACCGATCGACGATCACACCACTGGGAATCTGACCAGCAGCGTAGGTGTAATAAAAAAGGGAAAAGAGAAATCCCGCCTGGGTATTCGAGAAGCCATACGAATCCTGGAGCTCTGGACCAATGATGTTCCAGGTATATCGATGCAGGTAAAGCAGAAACGACATCCCGCAGGCCATGGCGAACACGCCCCAGCGAACATTGGTGGGACGCATCCGATCGTCAACGCTCATGAACCGACTCTCCCTTTGAATCACCAGGGTTGCTCGATTCCCACGCAGCAAATGAATTGCCCCTGCCGCACCCGAGCCCCCCATGCCTGGCCCACCACAATCCCATCGACCGGCGCCGTTACCGGCCAGGCAGGCTCGTCGATCCGAGCAAAGTCATGGAGGCGTCCCACCAACTCTCCTCGCTTCACCCGCGCACCACATCGCAAGACTTCTTCATAATGTCCGGCAAAGGGTGCGGGCACATAACACTCAAAATCAACAATGGCTGCACATTTCTGTGTTCCAGATGCATGATGATCGATTGGTTCGATCTCCCCCTCCAGCTGTCCGTGACGGATCGCCGCCGCCAGTACTCCCTGGCGACCAGAGCGTACCCCCTGCGAGAGAACCGCCTCGCCCCATCCCAACTCCGTTCCCACCGTGATCTTTCCCAATCGCTCTGCCTCACTCGTCAGCAATCCGGGTGTTCGGTTCTGGTAAACCATGATCAACGGAGTCCCAAACCATCGCGCCGTCTCCGCCGTCGCCTTTGCCTGCTCAGGGTCGTCGATCGGGTGAAAACTCGCACACGGAGCGAAGCGAATTTGCTGACCCCCCGAATGCAGGTCCAGCACAACATGCACATGAGGCCAGATTTGCTCGCGGACAAACCTAGCAATGCGGTGCGTGATTCCCCCGAGCGGTGCGCCATGTCCAGCCGCATTCACGAAGGCACGGTTGAGGTTCACGCCATCAGCCTCGACACTATCCCTCGTCCCCGTCCGAAACGCCTCAGGATTCAGGACCGGGATCAATATGATTCTTCCGTTCACCCGATCCGCTTCGATCTCATGAAGCAACCCCTTGATTGCCGCAGGCCCCTCGTACTCGTTTCCGTGCGTCGCCCCGAACGCAACCAATCCCCGGCCCACTTCCACGCGAGGACCAACGAACACGGTCAAGGGAATCAACTGAACTCCCCACATCGTATCGTGTTCCAGGGCCACCCAGTAATCGCGCCTCCCTGGAGATTCGAGATCAACGGCTTCGGGCAAAACGACTGATCGAGTGCTCATGCCAGGACCCTTTTCAAAGAGCTCGGTTCACTCATCGAAACACCTTTCGCGTTGGCGAGAACCGTTTCAATGCGTCGGGGTCCAGCTCAATTCCCAACCCTGGCGACCTGGGGATTTCCAGGTGGCCCCGATCGTCAAGTCGAAATGGCTCCACTGTAATCGCATCAAGGTACGCACACGGCGTCAGGTATTCGACGTAGCGGGCCACCGGAATCGCCGCTGAGAATTGAAGGTCCGCAGCCAGGCCGACCGCCGTATTCCAGCCGTGAGGTACGACCTGAAGATTATGCTCACTCGCCATCCATGCGATCCGCCTCGACTCAGTCAGGCCGCCATTCTTCGTGCAGTCGGGTTGGAGAATGTCAACCGCGCGTCGCTCAATCCAGGGCATGAACGACTGTCTTCTCGTGAGGACTTCTCCTCCTGCAATCGGTACCGGCGAAACCCGAGTGAGTTGCGCGTATCCTTCAATGTCATCCGGAGGCAAAGGTTCCTCGAACCAGACGATGGCATAATCCGCCAGCATTTCAGCCGTGTTACGAGCCCAGTTCACCCCGTGCGGCCAGAATTGCTCGCTCCCACCTGCGTCGACCATCAAATCGACCTCGTCTCCCACCTCCCTCCGAGCCGTCTTCACGAGCAGCTCGTCGAATTTGCGATCCCGACGCCCAAATGGTCGCCAGCCGAGCTTGATCGCTCGAAACCCTCGTTCCACCACATCGGCCAGTGTCTTGCAAAGGGGCTCGGGTTCGTCAAAAAGAATCGACCCATAAGGCTTAATCGATTGACGGTAATCCCCTCCAAGCAGTCGCGAAACCGGCTGACCGCAGATCTTCCCCATCAGGTCCCACAGGGCGAGGTCAATCCCACTGATGGCGTGTTCGACCGATCCACCGCGACCTTGCCAGAAGCTCGACTGCCGAAGCGTCTCCGAGACCCGTTCCGGCTCCTCCGCCGAGGCCCCTTTAAGCATCGGCCAGAGCAGTTCAATTGCTCCTGAAACCAAGGAGCCCGACGTAAAGCAACTCCCCAGCCCTTCCAGTCCGTCCTCGGTGCGGAGAATGACGAGAGTATGCAAGTTTTCTTGAGGCTCATGCCCCTGGGGCCAGCCCCCGTCCACCGTCGCCCCAATCAGCGGGCAGACCTCCAGCTCCACAATCGTCACGATCGTCTGCTCCTTACGTAATCATGCCTTGAATCGCATGGAGTACAATCCAGCATCCTTCAAGACGAATCGCAATCGGATCGGGCGTCCCGCCATTCCCGAGACATCAGACCCATGATTCCAGTAGACCGAGCGCTCGATCTCATTCCCGATCGTTTCCACTGCGTCATCCAGCGAAAAGCCGGGCAGGGGGTTCCCTTCAGCATCCTGCACCTCGACCCGGATGCCTCCGGCCGCCGATGTCTCAAAGTTCAACTCCAGCGTGCCTCCTTCCACTCGAATCGGTTTCGTGATCAACTCCCCGCCGTTGTACCCGGCTCGGATACTGGCAAACCCATCGAGTCGCAAGGCATAGCGCCTTAGGTGTGCGGTCGGCTGCCCATAGTTTTGATTGGCATAGAAGGACATTTCATGAGCACTGGTTTGCACTACGTTCAAGGCCGGATAATTTGTCCGAGAGACCCAGTTCTCGGGACCAATCCCCGGGATCAGAAATCCTTCCATGAACGTCCGATCGTATACTGAACCTCCTCTTGTGGTAAGCAAAACAGCATCCGAGCAATCGTTGAAGTAACCAGGGTCGACTCCAATGTCCTCGGCCTGTTCCACCGAGATCACCCGACGACCGGGCATGAACCGCGCCGCGATCCCCACATTCAGGTGCGGAGCACGGAAATACGGACTTGTTTGATTTGTATAGAGATGTTCGATCGGCCGATCGTCGTCGTAGGTCATCAACTCCGCCTCGGTCCAGTTCCGGAAGTCTTCCGAAGTCGTTCGAGCGACCCTTCGGAAGCCATCTTTGAAGACACGGAAGTAGCACAGATAGCGCCCTTCGTGTTCCGACCAGCAGGGGACGTTTTGGGAATCGAAGGCCCCTTGGGTGATTACCGGCCCGTCACCGGTTCGTTGCCAGCGCAGGCCGTCGTCCGAGAAAAAGGCCCACAGGCCGGTTCTCCCGGTGCCAGCAAGGGCTTTGTAACGCTCGCCCGCAGGCACCTCGGGCCGCGGATCAATCATCGGACAGAAGTTATGCGAAAAGGGGGCCTGATGGGCCAGCACCAGATTGTTTGTGCGTTGTCCTTCATATTCGAACAGACCTAACTCGGGACGGTCCCAGTGTCGTCCGTCGGTCGATTCCGCGTAACAGGTCACCTCGTTGTCGCTGCCGTCTCTCCCCGATCGGGGTAGCCCCCGATAATAGAGTCGAAAAAGCCCTTGATCCTGCAACACCGTCGCATACCCGCAGAATGCCCCCTCCCAGGGACGATCAAATGGCAGGGCTACCCCCTCGTCCCGAGGTCGTGCCAATAAAAAGTTAGCGTCTCCCTCCATCCGATCGACCAGAAATCGATCAACGAACAGCTCTCGACGTGAGCCAAGCTCCAGGACACCGTCCTCCGAATCCTCATCCTTCGCCTCGACCCGAAACGGACGAACCACGGGAGCCCAGGCCATTCCTGCGGAGAGTTGAAGCCATTGGCGTCGATTCATCAGTTGTCGTCTCCGGAATGAACTCAAGGTGCTCGGAACTGACTCGCGGATCATCAAAGGTTGCCCCTGAGACAAACTCTGGCGCTGAGTCCCTCCGCGACTCAAGGTTCGGCTCTCGATTGCGGGTCAGAATACGACGCCCGATCCCGCGTCGATAGCCCTCACTCCCCGATGCCAGTTTCCTCGAGACTCAGGCACAAAGCGGTACCGCATCCCCCTCCCAGTCCTATCCTGCGTTCTTTTGATTCTCAGAAGCCTTGCCAGGAGGCTTCACGCGAGTCTGCGATCCCTGGCAAGGGAGTTGCAGGTTTGACTCCCTCTCGACACGAGGCCTATAATCACCTCGTTCGTGACGCCTAGGATGAACCCCTGGCATCACGATGATGGATCGTCTTCGCCCTGGCGAGTGACCCGTGTTTCGCTTGCTCGACTCGATTGCCGCCCTGCACCTCTTTCTCTTCACTCCGGGCAGGGTTGGATCGCTCGGATGAGTCGATGGAGCCTGAGCATCGGGGGAGTCCGGCGTCTATGAGAGTAGTCTCGCCTGGTCGGTCGTGGTCTGATTGCACGACCCTTCCAATTTCTACGGTCGCGTGTTTCCTGGTACTGGCGTCGGCCGCGTGGGGCCAGGCGGTCGATCGTGACGAGATGCCCGGCCACTTTTTCCTCATCGAGCAACCGATCGACACCGCTCGGGCCGATCGCCTCAAGAGCGCCGTCGAAACCGTGATTCGCTCGTCTGCCTCGCGTGGCGAAGAGCCGGTTCTCGTCTTCGAAATTCGCCCTGGTTCAAGTGATTACGGCATCTGTATTCAGGTTGCTGACTTCATTTCACTGAAGCTCTCGCGTGCAGAGAAAACTGTGGCCTATGTCCCCGAACCACTCTCAGGATATGCCACCTTTGTTGCGCTCGCATGCGATGAAATCGTTCTCGGTCCGTCGGCCTCCCTCGGCCCGATCACTCCCGACGGTGACGACGTCAATCCCGGACTGATCGGCTTCGCCGAGACGCTCGCGAGGACTAAGGGTCGTCCTCCCGACCTGATCGTTGGCATGCTCGATCCCTCGAACGAGTTGCTTCGCGTGCGCACTGCCGACGGACGCACCGACTACGTCCTCCGCTCCCGGCTTCCCGAATTCGAGACCCAGAATGCCGTGCTTTCCACCGAGCCCGTCTGGCAAGCTGGCGCTCGGGGACGGCTCTCGTCCGAGGCCGCTCGGAGCGAAGGTGTCGTTCGAAGTTTCGCCGCCGATCGCGCTCAGGTTGCCCGCATTTACGATCTGGATCGTGTCAGTGATTCCACGGCCCTTGGCGCAGATAAGCTTCGTCCCTTCTGGATCCAGGTCGCTCGGCCCATCGATTCCATCCAGGAATCGTTTATCAGCCGACAGATTGCCCGCGCTCAGAAATCCGGGGCCACGCTGATCATCTTTCAACTTGATACGCCCGGCGGTCAGATTCAGCCTGCCGACGATCTTGCTCAACGCATTCACAGGCTCGAAGGCATCAAGACGGTTGCTTACGTTCGGGATCGAGCCCTCGGTGTCGGCTCCCTTCTTGCCCTGGCCTGCGATGAGATTGTCTTCCACACCGATGGAAAGCTCGGCAAAATCGACGCCACCGTGACCGGCGGCGGAAAGGTCGAGCCGCTCGGCGATCGAGACCGCGAGGTCCTGGCCGATCGTCTTGCTGCTTTGGCCGACCAAAAAGGCTACCCCTCCGCCGTGGCGCGATCCCTGGTTCGACCCGATGTCGAGGTGGTCGAGGCCATCGACACCCAGACGGCCGCCGTCACCCTGGTCGATCGAGAAACGATCCAGGCCGAACCAAATCGTTTCATCGAGCAGGGCACCCTGGTGCTTGGTGACGAAATTCTGACCGTCACCGCTAGCAATGCCCAGAAGTTCGACCTCGCCAGCACCGTTCTCGACAGTGACGAGGAATTCTCAGCGCTCTACAGTCTGGGAGATGACCTCGTCCGGCTCAGAGGGCCATCGTGGGTTGATTCCCTCGTTGGCGTTCTCAATACGCCCTTCATGAGTGGCTTGTTGCTCTTTGTCGGGTTCTTCATGCTCGTCGTCGAGATGAAGCTTCCCGGCATTGGCCTGCCGGCGATCACCGCCTGTCTGGCCTTTCTCCTCTTTTTCTGGAGCCGCTATCTCGGAGGAACGGCCGACGGTCTGGAAATCATCCTGTTCATGGTCGGTCTACTTTGCCTGGCCCTCGAACTGTTTGTCTTCCCCGGGTTTGGTGTCTTCGGGATGAGCGGCGTCTTTCTCATCCTGTTTAGCGTGGTGATGGCCAGCCACAGCTTCATCATCCCGACCGAGGACTTTCAGTATCGTCAGTTGAGCCGGACCTTGATTCTGCTCATGCTTTCCATTTCCGCCGTCGTGGTCGGCGCGGTGCTCCTCGGCCGCTTCTTCCCCTCGCTTCCGTTGTTCGACAAGCTCATCCTCAAATCCGATCCCTTCAGCTTCTCGGCAACCGATGTCGAGAAGGACGTCTTCGAGCCCGAATCTCCGTACGCTTACCTTCTGGGCGAAACCGGTCGAACCACCACCGTACTTCGGCCCAGCGGCCGTGCCCGCTTCGGCGAGATCATCGCTGAAGTCACCGCCGAGCGCAACTTCATCGAGCAAGACTGCCTGATCCAGGTCGTCGACGTTCAAGGCTCCCGGATCATCGTCAAGCAACTCTCCTGAGCCGCGGTCAGGCCGGCACCACCCTTGGGGTGTTGCTCGGCCGACCGACCCGACTTCCGGAACACAGCTTCTTGGGAGTCGTCAAAGACTTCCCTTTGTCGACGGGACCCCGCCGCATCTTGGATCGGCTTCCCAGGCGTCTCGAAGCGCCCGGGCAAGACCCTTGAAGATGGCCTCGATCACGTGATGCGTGTTGGAGCCTGCGAGCACTTTCACGTGCAAATTCATTCGCCCCAACGTTGCGACCGATCGCCAGAACTCAGGCACGAGTTCCGTATCAAACGTACCGACCTTCGGGGTGGGCATCGCCGCTTCCCACGCAAAGTACGGTCGTCCTCCCAGGTCGATCGCGCAGAGAACCAACGCTTCATCCATTGGCAAGATGGCATGGCCATAGCGCCGGATTCCCGAGCGGTTGCCGAGTGCCTTATCGATGGCCATCCCGAGGCAAATCCCCACGTCCTCGGTCGAGTGGTGGTCGTCCACGTGCAGGTCTCCCTTGCACCGAACCATCAGATCACACGACGCGTGTCGAGCGAATCCTTCCAGCATGTGGTCCAGAAAGCCGATCCCGGTCTCGATCTTCGCCTGTCCGGTCCCGTCGAGGTCGAGCTCCAGGCGAATCTCGGTTTCCTTCGTCGTTCGGGTGATCTCGGCGTGGCGGTTCGGCACGGTGGGAACTCCTCACTTCGCTTCCATCGCTGTTAGCTCGCGTCGCACCAGTGTTACTGCTGCTGCTGTTGACCTTGTTGCTGACGGAGTCCCGGAGGCAGATCGGGCCGATGCCCCAGGCCAAGCGATTTCCCTCGCCGAGGCGCCGATCGGGCGGAGGCCCCTTCCGCCGACCCCGAGGCGCTCGACCCGTCGTTCAAGGGCAGGGGAGTGCCCCACTCCTGCCACTGCGGGGGAATCCGATGGACCGGCTCGACCGTCACCATCACATGGATTGACTCCTCAGACTGGCCCCGGAAGAACCCTCGGTTCGGTGGCACATCCGCGTAATCACGGCCGATGGCCGTCACCACATGGTCATCTTCCGGGTAGACCCCGTGGGTCGGGTCTACATCGACCCATCCCGAAGGCTCTCCCGCCCAGACCTGGCACCAGGCATGCGTTGCCATCTCTCCCGTTTGGTGCACATATCCGCTCACGTAACGCGCCGGCAAGCCCAGCCCTCGGCACGCGGCGATGTAGAGGTGGGCGAAGTCCTGACAAACTCCTCGGCCGAGCAACAGGGCTTCTTCCACACTTGTGAGGGCCGTCGTGGCCTTTTTCTGATACGCCAATCGGCAATCGACGGCCTCCATCACCGTCCGGGTCACGTCGGCCAGCGTCCCTTGCGGCTCGGGAAGGCTTCGGACGAATGCATCGACCTCCGGGGTGTGGGCGACCTGTCTGCTTGGCAAGAGGAACTCGAGCGCCTCCGGAGGCAAGGGCCCTCGGCCCAGCCAGGGCACTCCCGCCAACCCGGCGATCCCGAGCCTCCGGTGGGTTCTCACATAGCTCGTCGCATGCAGGACCAGCTCCCGGTACGGCGCCGTCAGGTTGAACAGGTCCACCCGGTTGCCGAATCCGTCCCGGAAGGTCGTCACCGGGCCCCTCGGGCTAATCCGAAGCCGATAGCCAAGGACCGTCTGATCCTCGTCTGACTGAGGTGCCATCCGCACCTCAAAAATCGTCTCCGACACCGGTTCGGAGTAGGTCAGGCGCGTCTCGTGATTGATTCGAAGCAACATCGCCAGCCACCTCTACCCCAGGCCCGTTTTCGAACACGTTCCCTTAAAGCGCGAGGCAACCGGGAGTTGCCGCGCATCCCTTCGACCGGTAGCGTTCGATCCGGCTCACGTAAGAAAATAGGTCTGATGAACTTCGTGAGCCGCCCGATGACAGGTCGTCAGGACCTCGGTCAAAAACTGCTCCAGACCGCGGTGAATCACCTCGTCCAGGTCTAGGAACCGTAGGTCGCTTCCCAACCGGCCAAGCAATCGTTCCGCCTCGGTGGCGAAGCCGTGCTCATCCCCACCGGAGATCGCCCGAAGCGCATTGCACGCCCGATCCACGCCGAACCGCATCGATCTCGGAAAATCCGGGTCCAGCATCAAGTAACCGACCGCCCCCAGTGGATCGATCTGCTCATGAGCCTGCCGGATATACGCGTCATATGCCGAGCAGCTTTGTAACAGACTTGTCGAGTATACGACGCGGAGCGACCCCGCCGCGAGGGGTTCGACCTGCCGGAGCGCATGCACCTTCACACCCAGGATCCGGCTCAATTGCATTACCCGCTCCAGATACCGACCGAACTGAAGAAAGTGATACACCTCCGACCGCGGCAAGGTCGATTCCACCAGCCCGGTGTACAGAATGCACGACCGCTTGATCCCCTCGAAGAAGCGCGAGGGGCTGGTCCGATAACGCCGGCGGGCCTGCCGGCCACAGAGATAAAGATACAAGCGATTGATCTGACCCCAGACCTCAGCGCTCAACGTTTCCTGCGTTCCCCTGGCGTTTTCTCGGGCCCGACCGATCATCGAGAGCATCGAATCGGCATGATCACGCTCGAAAGTCAGGAACTTCAAGACCTCGGCCCGCCCTCCATTCGGGTGCTGCGTCAGGAACGCCTCTTTGCAGCCAAGGATCGAGAGCACACTCTCGACCGGGCGTTCTCCCGCGGCCGCTGCGTGCAGGCCGGCGGCGTCCAGCTCCAGCTGGAAGCTGTCGTCGAGCAGGCGGGCCACGCTCTCGACACGCTCCAGATATCGACTGATCCAGTACAGATTCTCGGCAACCCGGCTGAGCATGGCATCAGTCCCCTTGAAGCTCACCCGTTGCCTCGTTCTGCTCGGGAGGATCCCCTCGCAAGACCCATGTGTCCTTGGTCCCTCCTCCTTGCGAGCTATTCACCACCAGGCTTCCTTTCGGTAACGCCACGCGTGTCAGCCCGCCGGGTAAGACCCTCACCTGATCGCCGAACAGTACAAAGGGCCGCAGGTCGATATGTCGGCCTTCCAGCCGGCCATCGACGAAGGTCGGATGCTGACTCAGACTGATCGTCGGCTGCGCAATGAACCGCCTTGGATCAGCCTCGATCTTCCGAGCAAACTCTTCGCGCTGGGCCTTCGTTGAGGCCGGACCGATCAGCATGCCGTAACCGCCCGATCCGTCCACCGCCTTGACCACCAGTTTCTCAAGATTCGTCAACACGTGCTGACGTTGCGACGGCTCAGTCAGGCGGAACGTCTCAACGTTCCCGAGGATCGGTTCTTCTCGAAGGTAATAGCGCACAAACTCAGGCACGAACGGATAGATCGCCTTGTCGTCGCACACGCCGGTTCCAAGCGCATTGGCCAGCCCCAGGTTCCCCGCCCGCAACGCTCCATAAAGCCCGGCAACCCCCAGCACGCTCGTCCGATCAAACGCCAATGGATCGAGCGACCGATCATCGACGCGGCGATAGAGCACATCCACCCGCCTTGGGCCTCGGGTGGTCTTCATGTAAACGTAGCCACCATCAAAAAACAGGTCGCGTCCCTCGACCAGTTCCACACCCATCTGCCGGGCCAGAAAGCTGTGCTCGAAGTAGGCCGAGTTGTACACGCCGGGTGTCATCACCGCGACCGTCGGATCGTCTCGCCCGCTTGGGTCAATCGCCCGAAGGGTCGCCAGTAGGTTCGCCGGGTAATCGTCGATCGGCCGAACGTTATACTGCTGGAACAGAAACGGGAAGACCTGCTTCATCACGTGCCGGTTATTCAGCACGTAGCTGACCCCCGAAGGCGTCCTCGCATTGTCTTCCAGCACCAGGAACTGGCCGTTCTCGTCTCGGATCAGATCGATGCCGCTGATATGAATGTATATATCGCGCGGAACTCGTAGCCCGACACACTCGCGCTGATAGCCCGACGCCCCCACCACCAGCTCCGCCGGCACCACTCGATCCTTCAGGATCAAGCGGTCGTGATACACGTCGTGCACAAAGGCGTTGAGCGCCCGAACCCGCTGCTCCAGCCCGCGCTCCAGGGTCTCCCACTCCTCGCTCGAAATCAGACGAGGAATCGGGTCGAAGGGAATGATCTGCTCCAGCCCCTCGCCCCGGCCGTAGACGGTGAAGGTAATCCCCTGTCGCCTCATGACCAGATCGGCCATGTGGTGACGTGATTCCATATCCTCGGTGCTGAGTGTCGCCAGACGGTTGTAGAGCGCACCGTAATGCGATCGAGGCCGACCGTCTTCGGCGAACATCTCGTCGAATCCGTTCCGCTCGTACTGATCAAATGGGCCTGCGTCGAACACTCTACGATTCATGGGCGGTCGTTGACCCCCGGGGCTGAGAGAGGTTTCCAGACCGTAACAGCACACCCCCCGACCGTCAATCCAACCCTGCAACTCCCTGGGCCGACCTCCTCATCAACGCGATCGGACAGACCTCAATCGATCGACCGATCATCGTCCCGCAGCGAATTCCCGGTTCAGTTTCTCTGGACCTTTTCGCCTTGAAGCACGATATTCCGAAACAAACGGAGTTTGTCCAAGGCTCAGGAAAGGCCGAATCCCATGCCAGACGCTGACTGGGTCCGCTACCGATCCCTGCGCGGCCACGCCCTGCCCGCGACGGCTACGCTCCTGGGCTCCGAAGCCTACGCCCTCGAAAAAACCCTGAAGTTCGACTTCTATGCCGTGACTGGCATCTACCGCCGGGTTGATCCCGATTCTCAGGCTCCCGCCCAGATCCTCCTCAAGATCTATCACGCCGACCCCTGGTGGCTGCCTCCCCTGACCCTGCTCGGCGTCTATCTTGCCCACCGAGAGCGCCATTATCTCCGCCGCCTGTCTGGCATCGAGGGCGTTCCCACCCTTCTCGAATCCTTCGGTCGGAACGGGCTGGTCCGCGAATACCTTGACGGCGTCAACCTCCGCGAATACTTTCGCGGCCAACGCCGTCGCGTCGAGGCCGAGTACTTCCCCCGCCTCTTTCAAATCCTCGACGCGATCCACCAGCGCGGCATCTCGCACAACGACCTCTCAAAGCCCGAGAACGTCCTTGTTCTCCCCAACGGTTCGCCCGCGATCATCGACCTGCAAATCGCCCTCGAACTGTTCCCCCGGTGGCTCGGCCGCCCGATCGTCGCGTATCTTCAGCGCGTCGATCGCTACCACCTCCGCAAGCTCCACCGCCGCCAGCGCCCTGAGGATTTCACCGAATCCGAACTCTCCTCCGCCCGTCGAAAGGGTGCGATCCTGATCCTCCACAGCCTCGTCCGACGCCCCTATCGCGCCGTCCGGCACTTCATTCTCGGCCGGTTCCTGACTGACAAGGCCGCTCCTCCACCCGCGTCGAGCATCCCCAAGGCCTACATGTTCCGCGATGCCGCCTCGCATCCCGATCGCCAGTCCGCGCCGAAGGCGTAATCGCACCCATCGACCCGATCTCGGTTTCCGGGTTCCCTCGATCCTGAAAGCGACCTCGAAACGGTCGGCCGTCCTCGGCTCGACCGTTTCGCGATTCTTGGGTTTCAGGAATTTCGCAATTAAGCCTCCCGATTTCCTCGATCATGAAAGGAAGGCGCGAGGGTCCGCTCCTCGTTCTCGCACTGGTTCGATTCTCAATCCTTGAACTCGCACCCTAATGGAACCTTCTCATGGCCGCCACCATGACTCAAATCCTTGCCAATCGCCTCAATGCGCTTCGCTCGACTGGTCCAAAAACCGATTCTGGCAAGGACGCCTCCAGCCGCAACGCCCTCAAGCACGGCCTTTCCCAGGTCGGCACTCGACCTCCCTCGGACATGGCCGCGGCCATCGCCGAACGCAAGACCCTCTGGGCACCCGATTACCGGCCCGAAGGGCCTTCGCAGACCTGGGTGTTCGAACGCCTCGTGGCCGAGTCGGTCCGCCTCGACGCCTGCGAGGCGCGTCTCCTCGCCGCTCGCGAAGAACTCGCCCTGACCGCTTCCGAATCCTGGGACGACGACCGCGCCGCCGTGGCCTCCTCCCTCGGCTCCCGACTCGCCGCCCAACCCGACCGCATCCAACCCCTCTTGCTCCAGAACAAACATGGTGTGCTCTGGCTCCTCGACCGCTGGGCTGAGGTGGCCGATTCGATCAGCCGGCACGACGGCTGGACCGTCGACACCTGGCAACGAGCGCTTGATCTCCTCGGCCTTCCCTCCTCGGCCCGAGACGGGACCGGCCCCTGGGACCTCGATCCCGAGGACAACACAGCCTGTCCCGGCCTGGCACTGGTCTCCCAGGCGGTCGAGGCGCTCAGCGATCGCCTCGACGCGTACCTCAATGCCCGAGACACCCGCCATCGCCTCAACGCTGAGGCCGGTCTCTCCGCCCTCGATCCCGCTCCGATCCGCCTCCTCGAACGTTATGCCGCAGACGCTCGCCGACGCATCCTTTTTTGCACGAATGAATTACGTCGTCTTCAATCCGATCGTGGGCGAGTGGATTCTTGCATCGCTCACGCTCCTACCTCTGATCTCCGACCCCCGGGTCCTCGACCGGATCGCGACCCCCGAGGTGCCCGCTGCAATCCCGAGCCTCCCCCCCCATCGCAAGAGTTGGCTGCTGATCCGAACGCCCCAGGTCTTCGATCCCCAAACGAAGCCAGTTCCGATCGCGTTCAGGGGCGCGGATCCCTGCGCCGATCGGTCCTCCCCGGCGCGTCCGTCCCGCTCAATCGGCGAGCGCGACGCGCCCGAAACGCTGCTGCCCGCCGTTCGTAAACCCGAAATCTCCCGAGAGGAAGGAACTCCAGGCACTCCCGTCCTGACTGGGAGGACCTCTCGCGTTCTCCGTCCGTCTCGACCGATCGACTCACCCGAATCAACGGGCTCCCAGCAACCACTGTTCGATGTACGGATAGACCTGTTGTCGGCTCGTCAGACCGACCAGGGCGTCCGAGTGGCCCGAGTCGGCGGCGAAGCCCTGGGCGCGACCGAAGTACATCAAGGTCTTGTCGGTTGATCCGACCCGCTCGTAGATCGTCTGCTGGACAGCCGGAGGGGCCAGTTGATCGGCCGAGCCGCAAGCCACCAGAATCGGCGCCTGGACGTTCGGCAGCATCGCCGCATAGCTAAAGGTCTTGCCCGCGTCGAGCAACTCTTTCCGGGCCGCGAGCGTGAGGTATTGCTGCAAGAGTCCGATCGACGGCACATCAACCCCGTCATGCGTCAAGGCCCGATACACTCTCGGGTCCACGTGGCTGTTGTTGAAGAACATGTTGTCGATGCTCGTCTTCGAGTCGATGATCAGCTCTTCCGGCAGAATCTCCCCGGCAATCTGTCCCTGACGCAGGGCGAGCAATTCCATGAGAAACTGAGTGGCAAGCTGTCCGTTAGGCATCGTCACCTGGCTCCCGACCGTGACCAGGCGGCCGATCCCCGGGTTTTGGTACCGCGAGAGGTGGCAGAGGCCGATGATCCCTCCCATCGAGTGCCCGACCCAGGCCACTTCCGGCGCTCTGGTGTGCGATCGGACGAGATGGACCAGGGCCGGCACGTCGTAGTTGATGTGATCGTCCAGGTTCCAGCGGGCAAACTTCGGGTCGAGCGTCGCGTAGCCGGTCGGAGCCATCCGGTTGTTCGTGGCCCTTCGGATCAGCCCCCCCACCACCATCGTTGGCGCAGCATCGATCTTGGCCACCCACTTCGAACTGAGGCCCGACCCGCGCAGGTTCACCACCCAGACCTCCCAGCCCCGTTCGGCCAGATACTGGGGGAAGCTGACCTCGGGGCTGATGTCCCAGAACTGGGCGTTGTAGCTCAGGCCGTGGCAGAGGATGACCGGCATCGTGCCCGGTCTCATCCCGGTGCTCGGTCGGAAGCGATGGGCGACGAGTGTCCAGCCGTCGGCCGTCCGGATCGGAAATGTCTCACCGGTCAGGTGCGGTTTGAGGGTTCGCTGAATGTTCTCAGGGCTCAATTGCTGGCGGAGCAGTTCCTTGCCGAAGTCTTCGAGGAGAGCCCCGAAGTCCTGGCCCTTCGCCACCGAAGCCCCGATCGACGCCTCTGCCAACAAGAGGCCCGCCGCTTTGATCGCCTGTCGTCGGTCCATCGGTCGGATCTCCACGCTCCATCCATCCTTGGGCAGGCCGGCTCGCCCCGGGCGCACTCCGGCCGTGGGTCCGTCTCTACCATCCTTCGGCTCCATTGCCCACCCGAGCTTTGAGCCGATCGCGATCCTCCAACCACCCGATCGGTCGCCGAGCCGTTGACGATTCGATACGCTAGTCGAAGACCCTCACCAAAACACGACACCATGACTTGAGGAAGCCGACTCATGATCGGAGAAGCTCGCGGCGGCAAGGTCGGCCTGATTGGCACCGGCATGGTGGGCAGCTCCTTTGCCTACGCCCTCATGCAGCGCCGGGTGGCCTCCGAACTGGTCATGATCGACCTCGATCCTCGACGGGCCGAAGGAGAGGCGATGGACCTCAACCACGGCCTCCCCTTCGTCTCTCCCATGCGGGTCCGGGCCGGAACTTACGACGACCTCTCCGACGCCGAGGTCGTTGTCATCACTGCCGGCCGGAACCAGCGTCACGGCGAGACCCGACTCGATCTCCTGGCCAAGAACGCCGCCGTCATCGAGGACATTGTCCCAAAGGTCGTCGCCGCGTCTCCCAGCGCCATTCAGTTGATCGCGACCAATCCGGTCGATGTCCTGACCCAGATCGCCGCCGAGAAAGCCGGATTGCCGCCGGGCCGGGTCCTCGGCTCGGGCACGGTGCTCGACACCGCTCGCTTCCGATTCCTCCTGGGTGAGCACTTCCGGGTCAACCCTCGGAGCGTCCACGCCTACATCATCGGCGAGCACGGCGATACCCAGGTCCCCGTCTGGAGCCTCGCGTCGATCGGAGGCGTCGGACTCGAAACCTTCGTCGGGTCGCAGGGACGCTCCAAGGACCTCGCCGACCGTGCTCGGATCGCCGAGCAGACCCGCACCGCCGCCTACGAGATCATCCAGCGCAAGCACGCGACCTACTACGCCATCGGACTGGCTCTTGTCAGCATCGTCGAGGCGATCCTCCGCGACCAGAAGACCGTTTTGACCGTCTGCTCCCCCCTCACCAACCTTGAAGGGCTCTCCGGCCCCATGTCGAGCAGCCTCCCCAGCATTGTCGGTCGAGGAGGGGCCGAGCACGTCATCGACCTCCCTCTCACCCCCTCCGAGCGATCCGCGTTCATCCACTCCGTCCAGACCCTCCGCAAGAGCCTCGACGAGGTCCGAGGGATCGGGGGCTCCTTCGCATGATCTTCGACCTCTCCCCTCCCATCTCCGACCGCCTGAAGGTCTGGCCGGGTGACACCCCGCCACGCCGCGAGGTCCTGCTCGACCTCGACCGGGGGGACAACCTCACCCTCTCGACCCTGCATGCGACCGTTCACCTCGGCTCCCACGTCGACGGCCCGAACCACTACGGCCGAGGATCGGGCGGCGTCGATTCCTGGCCGATCGACCGCTTTGTTGGTCCCTGTCAGGTCGTCCGCGTGTCCGTCGAGCCGGGAGCGTTGGTCCGTGTTGAGCACCTTCAAGGAACCACAGTCGACGCCCCTCGCCTCCTGATCGCGACCGGCTCCTTCCCCGACCCCGAGTCCTTCCGCGAGGACTTCAACGCCCTCGACCCCGAACTCGTCTCCTTCCTGCACGATCGCGGAGTCCGGCTCATCGGGGTCGATACACCGAGCGTCGACCCCTTCTCCTCGAAGGAGCTTCCCGCCCATCACCGCTTCCTCGACCTCGGCGTGACGATCCTCGAAGGGCTGGTCCTGGCCAAGGTGCCGGAAGGCCGATACGAGCTGATCGCCCTGCCGCTTCTGCTCGTCGGGTTTGACGCCAGTCCGGTCCGAGCCATCCTGAGGACCGTTCCAACATGAGCCCCGCCACCCCGAACGACCCCCTCCTGAGCTTCCGCGACCGCTTCCCGATCCTCGGGACGACGACCTACCTCATCAGCAACTCCCTCGGTGCCGTGCCCAGGGGCGTCGATGAGAGCCTCCACGACTACTATGCCACCTGGGCCACCCGAGGGGTCCGAGCCTGGGAGGAGACCTGGTGGGACCTGGCCGCCTCGACAGGCGATCTGGTCGCCCCCTTGATCGGGGCCGGGCCGGGCGAGGTGGTCTTCCAGCCGAGCGTGACGCTCGCTCATGCCGTCCTCTTTAGCTGCTTCGACTTCCGAGGCTTGCGCCCTCGGGTCGTCACCGACGCCATGCACTTCCCCTCGATCCGCTACCTCATCGAGGGGCTCAAGGCCGAAGGGGCCGAGGTCATTGACATTCCCTCCGACGACGACAGCACGATCGAAACCCAGCGGGTCATCGACGCCATCGACGCCCAGACAGCCTTCGTAAACCTCTCCCACGTCCTGTTTAAAAGCTCGTACATCCACGACATCGCCGCCATCGTCGAGCGGGCCCGTCAGGTCGGGGCCTACACCATCATCGACGGCTATCAGGCGGTCGGCTCGATCCCGGTTAATGTCCGGTCACTGGGCGTCTCCGCTTACATCGGCGGTTGCCTCAAGTGGCTCTGCGGAGGCCCCGGCGCCGCCTTCCTCTGGGTCCGGCCCGAGCTTCGCAAGACGCTCGCCCCTCGCCTCACCGGCTGGATGGCTCACACCCAGCCCTTCGCGTTCCAGCCTTCGCTCGATCGCCGATCTGACGCTTGGCGGTTCCTCCACGGCACCCCGAACATCTCCGCCCTCTATGCGGCCCGGCCCGGCCTGGAAATCCTCCACGAGGCCGGTATCGACGCCATCCGCGCCAAGTCCCTCCGCCAGACCGAGCGTCTGCTCGAACTGGCCGACGCCCGAGGCTTTTCCTCAACCACCCCGCGCAACCCCGAACATCGGGCAGGGACCGTCGCCCTGAACGTTCCCCACGGCCTTGAGGTCTCCCGAGCGCTCAAAGCTCGGGAGATTCTCTGCGACTACCGTCCCGGAGCCGGGATCCGCCTCTCACCCCACTTCTACACGAGGGACGATGAGCTGGACCTCGCCCTCAATGCCATCACCGAGATCCTCGACACCGGCGCCTGGCGAGCCTTCACTGGCACCGCCGGCGCTGTGACCTGATTCCGCGTGCTCTATCCCTTGCGGTCAGCGCCTTCCGCTCGACTGGCGAACCTCGGAAGGGGTCACCGCAAAGTGCGGTCGACCAAGGGTCGTGGCCGATCGGGTCAGTCCTTCAGTGAGCAGGAAGGGAGCCGGGCCTCGGTGAACCGTTTGTTCCGTCTCGACGAATCCGGCGTTGGCAAAGAGGTCGCGCATCCGAGCCCGAGAGCAGTGGTGGACGTTCCCCTCGACCGTCTCCACGCAGACATCGTAGATGAACCAGCCCCAGGGAGCATCGCGGTAGCCGTCGATCAGCATCAACCGGCCCCCCGGCTTCAAGACCCGGTGCATCTCGGTCACGGCCCGCTGCTGGTCGGGATAGTGGTGAAAGCTGTTGGCACAGGTTACCACGTCGAAGCTCCCGCTGGCGAAGGGCAAGTGCTCGCTGTCTCCCTGGACCGGCATGAGGGAATTCTTGTGAGAAGCCCAGCGAGCCGCGCCACCCTGGAGCATCTCGGCGACAAGGTCCATGCCATAGACCTGAGCATTTGGCAGGGCTTTGAGGATCTTCTCACCGAACTGGCCGGTCCCGCATCCTGCATCGAGGACCCGGATGGGCCGGTCGCCGAAGCGCTGCTGAATTCGCCGAATCAATGCCCGGTGCGAGGGGCCGAAGAGCAACCACTGAAGGATGCAGCGATCGTACGACTCGCTCCAGCGGGTGAACTCTTCCGTGGCCTGCTGCTTGTCGTAGCCCATGGTCGCGTCCTCCGATGACCGTCTCGTGCGGGTTCCTTCCCGAGGGGGCGACGTAGCTTGATCGAGACGCCATTTTTCGACAAGGTGGATTTCTTCCGAACCTCCTACAGAACGACTCTGATCGCGAGCTTCCGTTGTGACCGCATTGCCGATCTACCTCGATAACCACGCCACCACTCGCACCGACCCCCGCGTCGTCGAGTCCATGCTCCCTTACTTCACTGAGCACTACGGCAACGCCTCCAGCGTCTCTCACCGCTTCGGCTGGGAGGCGGGAGACGCAGTCGATCGGGCTCGTGAGCAGGTTGCATGCTTGATCGGAGCCGAACCGTCCGAGATCGTCTTTACCTCCGGCGCAACTGAGGCCAATAACCTCGCCCTTAAAGGAACCGCCCTTGCCTCCCGAGCGAAGGGGGGGAACCATCTTGTCTGTTCGAGTGTTGAGCACCGGGCCGTGCTCGATCCACTCCGTCGCCTCGCCCGCGAATCGGGTTGGCAACTGACCGTTGTGCCCTGCGAACCCTCCGGTCGAATCTCGGTCGAGGCCGTCGAAAACGCCCTGACGGATCGCACGGTCCTCGTCTCGATCATGGCAGCCAACAACGAGGTCGGTACCCTCAACCCCATCGGAGCGATCGGCCGTTTGTGCCGGGATCGAGGCATCCTTTTCCACACCGATGCGGCTCAGGCGGTCGGTAAGATCCCGATCGACGTTCAGGGCGACGCGATCGACCTGCTCAGCCTGACCGCTCACAAGTTTCACGGCCCGAAAGGGATAGGTGCCCTCTACGTGCGTCGCCAGGACCGACGGGCCCGGCTGGTCTCCCTGGTCGACGGTGGGGGCCACGAGCGAGGCTTGCGGAGCGGCACCTTGCCGGTTCCCTTGATTGTCGGACTCGGCCGAGCGGCCGAGTTGGCTCGGGTGGAAGGGCCGACTGACGCAGATCGAATGCGAACTCTTCGGGATCGACTGGACAGGACCATCCGGTCGTTGCTCGACGATCAAGGCATCGTGCTCAATGGCCATCCGATCGATCGATTGCCGAACAACCTGAATCTGAGCTTCGAAGCAGTGCAAGGCGAAGCCCTCTTGATGGGACTTCGGAGCATCGCCGTCAGCTCCGGAGCTGCGTGTTCGTCTGCCGAACCTGAGCCAAGCTATGTCCTTCGGGCAATGGGGCGAGACGAGCAACTCGGCCGGGCCAGCCTTCGCTTCGGACTCGGCCGATTCACCACCCGAGAGGACGTCGATCAGGCCGCGAAGGTCGTCACGGAAACCGTGGCTCGACTGCGACAATCGGCCTCGGGAGGCTCCGCCCCCGACCCAGATCTTGCGTGGAACGACTTGTGATTGTTCGACAACTGCGTAGAATGTCTAACGTAAAGATCGCACCCACCGGCGAAGTTTGTTCGCCGTTCCTCCCTCCGTCATTGAGTCAGGAGCACGAACCCGATGAGTGTCACGCTCACCGAAAAGGCCGCCAGCGAGGTCAAGCGAATCATTGAAGAGCAAGGCAACGGCCAGGAACTTGTCCTGCGCGTGGGAGTGCAGGGTGGCGGCTGCAGCGGCTTTTCCTACAGCTTGAACTTTGATTCCGAGACGAGCGAGCGGGACCGCGTGGCCGAGTTCCACGGCGTTCGCCTGGCGATCGAAAAGAAATTTGACCCCTACCTCGATGGCACGGTCATCGACTTCATTGACGACCTCGGCCGTCGCGGCTTTGCCTTCAACAACCCGAACGTGACCAAGAGCTGCGGTTGCGGAAGCTCGTTCCAGGTCTGATCCGTCCTGAGACGGGGTGACGGATGGTACCGTTCGATGGATCGCCTCTCGCCGGCCCCTGTCGATGGGCCGGCGAGGCTTGCGTTCCCTGATGGTTCGTGCTGCCAATTACCACGCCCAGTTGGGGCGGATCTCTGGATTCACCACGCAGTCGCCAGGCCAACGCCCTTCGTGTAACTCCACGATGCAGTGGGCTGCCATCTTGGCCATGTCTGCCATGGATCGTTCGTCCACGCCAGCGATGTGGGGGCTTGAGACGACGTTCGGCAACGCAATCAACGGATGATCGGCCGGCGTTGGCTCGACCCGGAACACATCCAGGCCTGCCCCGGCGAGGTGTCCGGACGTAAGCGCCTGATACAGTGCCTCTTCATCGACCAGACCACCCCGGCTGGTATTGATGAGGATGGAACCGGGCTTCATCAGGGCGATCCGACGTTCGTCGATGAGATTACGAGTCGCATCGGTCAGGGGCACGTGGAGACTGACCACATCCGACTCTGCCAGCAGCATCTCGAAGGGGCATCGCTCGATGCCATGCTCGGCATCGAAGACGGGATCGGTCACCTCATCATGGGCGAGCACTCGCATCCCGAACGCCCTGGCGCGCGGGACCATGGCTCGGCCGATCCGTCCCAGTCCGACGAGTCCGAGGGTTGTGTTCCGCAACGGCCGGACGATCGTCCGGTTCCAGCCCCCCGATCGGATGATCTGATCGTTGATTGCCACACGTCGTGCGACGCCGAGCAAGAGCGCAAACGCCTGCTCCGCGACACTGTCGTGATTGGTCCCCGGGGTGATGGTCACAGCGATCGTTCGGGCCGAGGCCGCCGCCACGTCCACCGCATCGTAACCGACCCCTGTTCGAGCAATCACACGGAGTTTCGGGCACGCTGCGATCAAGGCGGCCGAGATCCGTTCACCTCCTGCGACAATCGCTTCGCAGGCGGGCAAGCTGTCAAAGAGTTGGGAATCGGTCAGAACATCATCACCCTGCGGGTCAACCGTCTGAAATCCACCCTGATGAAGCAGATCTCGGAAGGGGCCGGGCTGATGGCGAATGGGGCTGGCTCCAATCAAGGCAAGCGGCATGGTTCGAGCATCCCAAAGGGGTATCGGGCCGGACGGATTCCGCCGGGGTTTCGTTGCAGGGCCTTGCACGATTCCGCATGATAACCAGTCTGATCAAGTCAGGCTTGGGTCGTGGGACGAGAATTCGATCAGAGACTGGGCATCGTTGAGCCAAGGGTGGTAGGATCATTTTGGGTCATCGCAATTCGGGTCCGAAAGGTCCGAGGTTGTTCATCAAGTCCGGAGTCTTGAATTTCGTGCCCGGGCGAGTTTTCATCACGCGACCGATTCCCGACATCGGCCCTCGTCTGATCGAGGAGGTCGCGGACGAGGTCGAGATCTTCCCGCATGATCGCCCCATGACGCGGACGGAATTGCTTGACGCCGTTCAAGGGAGAGACGGTGTTCTTTGCATGCTGACCGATCGAATCGACGCCGAGGTGCTCGACGCTGCACAAGGGTGCCGGATCTTCGCCAACATGGCCGTAGGTTATAATAACCTGGACATTCCCGCCGCCACCGATCGCGGGATTCTCCTCACCAATACCCCAGGGATCTTGACCGAGGCTACTGCCGACCTGACCTGGACCTTGATCCTCTCCGTTGCCCGTCGCGTCGTAGAAGGGGATCTTGAGATGAGATCGGGCCGATTTCCGGGATGGGGTCCGCGTTACATGCTGGGTGCCGATGTTTCGGGACAGACGCTCGGACTTGTCGGACCAGGTCGAATTGCCCTGGCAGTCGCCCAGCGGGCCATCGGGTTCACGATGCGGATTCTGTACACCGGAAGACGAGTTGAGTCTTCGTTTGAAGCCCTCGGAGCAGCGAAGGTGCCGCTGGAGGAATTGCTTCAGCAGTCCGATTTTGTCAGCCTTCACGTCCCACTCACCGAGACAACGTATCACCTGATCGACGCCAAAGCCCTCGGACTCATGAAATCAACCGCCTGCCTGATCAACACGTCGCGGGGCCCGGTCGTTGATGAACGAGCTCTCGTGGACGCGCTTCGGTCAGGGCAAATTGCCGGGGCAGGGCTTGACGTCTATGAACGTGAACCGCAGATGGCCCAGGGACTGGCGGAGTGTGCGAACACCGTCTTGCTTCCCCATCTTGGGAGTGCGACCAGGGGAACCCGGAATGCCATGGCCCGCAAGGCGGCGGCAAATCTCAATGACGCGTTACGAGGGCGTCGGCCAGCCGACCTCTTGAATCCGGAAGCCTGGCGCGATCCACCTCATTCGTGAGTTGGAATGATGGGTCAACATTTCTCGACTTTATGTGACTTTGGCGATCTTTCACTTCATGGCTAGAACACGCTCATTCTCAATGGGTGTCTTGCTGGCCTGCTCGGGTAGGACTCGTGGACGATGGGCGTGATGAAGTTTCGATTAACGCCTCCTGATCTGTCCGAGCGGCTACCCGAACTGCGGAGGGGGTATTTCACCGGGCTCGATCGAACTCCAGAGCCCGTCTCAATCGACCTGCGTCCCGGTTTGCTGGTCACACAGCGCGATTCTCCCGATAGCGGGCGGCTTCATGTGCCTTTTCCGGTCGAAGGCTTTGGGATGCCGTTCGTCAGCACGGCCACTCTGGCCGAGCGGTCCCGGCCCTTCGATCTCACCGTGGAATTGGCTCGGGGAAAACTGTTCGACGTGCGCGGTCAGGCGGGAGACTGGCGTCATCTCGGGTTGCACTTGCCCGAAGAGGTCTCCGCCCCCCTGGCCGAATCCATCCGAGCCTTCTCCAGGGCCGTGACCTGCGAGAATCCGTCGCGGGCCGCCTCGTTCGCCCGGGCGAGTCTTGCAGCTTCGTTTCGGGCTGGAGAGCACCTGACGGAGACCTACACGACCCAGGTCATTCGCAAACGCCTGGAACACTCCTCGAAACTGCCGACGCTGCTCGGCTGTGGACTGAACGCGGATCCGGTTGGGAGCCCCTGGGCAGATTCACTCATCGAGCTTATCAATGCCGCCCGGGTTCGCTGTTCCTGGGCGGAACTGGCTCCGACCGAGGGACGCTATCGTTGGGAAGCACTCGATGCTCAGATCGAGTGGTGCCAATCTCGAAATCTGATGCCGATGGCTGGGCCCATTCTGGAGTTTCGGCCATCGTCCTTCCCCGACTGGCTCTGGCTCTGGGCCGGAGACGTCGAGGAGATCAGCTCGATGGCGATCGACCTGGTCCGTCAGGCGGTCTCGCGCTACAAGGGGCGACTCGGTCACTGGCACCTGGTGGCTCGGCCAGCCTCGGGAGACGTGCTCGGCATGTCTGAGGAGGAGCAAATTCGCCTGGCCGCCCGATGCGTTCAGGTGGCCCATCAGGTCGATCCTGTAACCCCTTTGATCGTCGACTTTGACCAGCCCTGGGCCGAGTGGCTCGGCTCCAGCCCCTTTCGAATCGGCCCCCTCCATGTGGCTGATTCGCTGTCGAGAGCTGAGATTGGCCTGGCTGGGGTCGGGATTGAGGTCGCACCGGGGTTCAGCTCACCGGGCAGTCATATGCGAGATCTCTTTGAGTTTTCTCGGATGCTCGACCTCTTTGCTTTGCTCAATCAGCCCCTGCACGTGACCATCGCATTACCCTCGACTCGCGGTAAGGACCCTCAGACCTCGGGTGAAATCAAGGTGGAGAAGCGGCAGTGGCCCGGTACCCCGACTCCGGAAATGCAGCGTGATCTGGCCTCGCGATGGATCGCGCTCGCAGCTGCCAAGCCTTACGTCCGATCGGTCATCTGGACCCATGCCACCGACGCGTCGCCGCACCTTTATCCCCACGCCGGGCTCTTTGATGCGGAAGGGCAGGCTAAACCGCTGGTTCCCTGGCTTCGTGAGTTCCGCAAGACGTATCTCGTGTGATCCCTCCCAGTCCCCACGAACCTCACGAGCCTCGTTCTGTTGACCCGATCGGTTCGGTTTCGGTACGGTAATCGTGGGATCGATCGGCGGTTCAACAGGGTGACTCCACCTTTTTTTGAGGACTTTGCCTGATGATGCGTCTCGGCTGGCTCGTCATGCTGAGCCTCTTGGTAACGCCTGGATCGAGTCGAGGCCAGGACGAGGCGGTCGAGGCCGATCGATCCCGATTTTTTAAGGAATCGGTTCGTCCCATCCTGGAGCAGCATTGTCTCCGATGTCACGGTGCTGACGGGAAAACGCGAGGAGGTCTTGATCTGACCTCTCGCTCGGGGTTGCTCAAGGGCGGGGACCTTGGTCCAGCGGTCGATTTGGAATCGCCCGGCGAGAGTCTTCTGATTGAAGCGATCACCTACGCCGGGCTGGAAATGCCTCCAACCGGTCAGCTCGACCCCGACACCATTGCCATCCTCACAGACTGGGTCAATCAAGGGGTCCCCTACAGCGGGGACGACCCAGACACGCCCGCTCAGGCCGACGAGGGAGAACCCGAGGGAGCTATCTCGGACGAGGACCGACGCTTTTGGTCCTTCCAACCTCTGCAACGGCCGGCGATGCCAGACGTCGAGGACTCGGACTGGGTCCGCGATCCGATCGATGCGTTTATCCTGCACCGACTTGAAGCCGCAGGGCTTTCCCCCGCTCCCGAAGCCTCAAAAGCGACCCTCATCCGACGCCTTTGCTACGACCTGACCGGCTTGCCCCCCACTCCGGATGAAGTCGAGGCGTTTCTAGCCGATCAGTCTCCCGACGCCTACGAAGCCCTCGTTGATCGCCTGCTCGATTCGCCGCACTACGGCGAACGGTGGGGGCGGCACTGGCTCGACGTCGTTCGGTATGCGGAGACGAATAGCTTCGAGCGCGACAACCACAAGCCGAATGCCTGGCGTTATCGCGATTATGTGATCAATTCATTCAATGATGACAAGCCGTACGACCGATTCGTCCTCGAACAACTGGCCGGCGATGAACTCGACGACACCTCGGCCGAGTCGATTATCGCCACCGGGTTCTACCGACTCGGTGCTTGGGATGACGAGCCGACCGATCCGCCTCAGGCCCGATTCGACGAGTTGGACGACATCATCATGACGACCTCGCAGTCGATGCTCGGTCTGACCATCAACTGTGCCCGCTGCCACGACCACAAGATCGATCCAATCCCCCAGCGTGACTACTATCGATTCCTCGCGTTCTTCCACAACCTGAAACCCTATTCCTACAGCGAGGACCACATCCTCACCGAGATTGCCTCGGACGAGGAACGTGAGGCTCATCAACGTGCCCTCGCCGAGCGATCGCAACGCGAAGCCGAGATCCAGGAGGACCTGAGCACCATCGAATCGAAACTCCTGGCGACCGTCCCCGAACCGCGGCGATCGAATGTTCGGTGGGGATCGTTCGAGGCGCGTCGGCACGTTCTGGACGGGATGGCGGAAGCAGAACTCTCGGCCGAGGAACTGGCCTCGTATCGAAATTTGATCGAGCAATGGAAGGCTATCCCACCCGTCCCACCGTTACCGATGGCCCTGAGTGCCAGGGAACATGGGGCAGAGGCTCCACAAACCTTCGTGCTGATTCGCGGTAGTGCACATGCACCTGGGGAGCCGGTAGAACCAGGATTCCCGGAGGTCCTTGGTTCCCCGGAACCCGTTTTGCCGTCTCCCTCGACCGCGTCCGACTCTTCGGGTCGTCGTCGGGTCCTGGCCGAGTGGATTGCCAGCCCTTCGAATCCGCTGACCGCTCGGGTCGCGGTCAATCGGGTCTGGCATTATCACTTTGGTCGAGGAATCGTCCGGTCGCCCAATGATTTTGGCTTCCAGGGAGACAAACCAACGCATCCGAAACTGCTCGACTGGCTGGCCGCGGAGTTCATTCAGGAGGGCTGGCGATTTAAGCCTTTGCACAAACGGATTGTGATGTCGAGTACCTATCGGATGTCATCCCGAGGCAATGCTGAGGCTCTCGCGCAGGATCCGGAAAACGACCTGTTCTGGCGATTTAACCTAAGACGACTCTCGGCCGAGGAGTTTCGGGACGCCATGCTCGTCGTCACCGGAACCTTGAACCCGAAGATGGGTGGACCGAGCTTTTATCCCGAGATTCAGAAGGCGTACCTGGCCGGTCAATCACGCCCGGGAGCAGGCTGGGGAAATTCATCCAAAGAGGAACAAGCTCGCAGAAGCATTTATATCTACATAAAAAGGTCGCTTGTGACACCGATTCTCGCCAGTTTCGACGCGGCCGATACGGATTTCTCCTGTCCGGTTCGCTTTGCCACGACTCAGCCGACCCAGGCGTTGAGTACGTTGAATGGCCCCTTGTTGCATGAGCAGGCCGGTGCGTTGAGTGCTCGCGTTCGTCAGGACGTGGGCGAGGACCTGGAGGAGCGTATCCGCCGGGTGCTTCAACTGGTCACTGCTCGCTCTCCTTCCGCTGAAGAAATCGAGCGAGGAATCGCTCTTGTCGACGAGTTTCAGCATGACCACGATGTCGATGACGACCAGGCGTTTCATCTGTTCTGTCTGCTGGCGCTGAATCTGAACGAATTTCTTTATCTTGATTAATCTACTCGCGACGAGGGTGAGCCTCGATCCCCCCGAGTCCATGGAGTCGAATGTCATGAACCACACGAATCGACCGAGGGGTTCTTTCTGCGGGCGGACACGACGCGAGTTCATCTGGCAAACAGGGCTTGGCTTCACGTCGCTCGGGTTGATCGACTTGCTGTCTCGGGATGGGTTTTTCTCGAACTCTGTGCAGGCAGATTCGGGAAATCGGACCAATTATGTCAATCCGATGGCCCCCAAAGCACCACACTTTACCCCAAAGGCCAAATCGGTCATTTTTCTGTTCATGTATGGTGGTCCAAGCCATGTTGACACGTTCGACTACAAGCCCGATCTGGTCCGGCTGGACGGCCAGACGATTGCGGTAAAGACGAAGGGGAGGGCCGGGTCTCGCAATGAGGGGAGGATCGTCGGTCCAAAGTGGAAATTTAGACAGCATGGTGAGTCGGGCCAGTGGGTGAGCGACCTGTTTCCTCACCTGGCCGGGTGTGCCGACGATTTGGCGTTCATCAAGTCGATGACGGCCGATAGCCCGCTGCATGGCTCTGCAATGCTGCAAATGAACTCAGGGAAGATTCTGAGCGGCAGTCCTTGCCTGGGAAGCTGGGTCACGTACGGGCTCGGTTCCGAGAATGAGAATCTCCCGGGATTCGTGGTCATGCTCGACCCGATCGGTGGGCCAATCTCAGGGGCAAAAAACTGGTCGAGCGGGTACATGCCCTCGACGTATCAAGGAACGATCCTGCGATCTCAAGGTGATCCGATCGTTGATCTTAGCCGCCCTGATGGTATGAGTGATGCGGTTCAGCGGCGGTTGATCGACACTCTGAACGAATACAACGCGGATCATCTTGCTGCGCGTGCGGATCAGTCGGACCTGGCTGCCCGAATTTCCAGTTTCGAACTGGCCTACAAGATGCAAATGGCGGCACCGGAGGCGACCGAGATCCAGGGGGAAACGGAGGAAACACAGCACCTTTACGGGATTGACGATCCGAAGACCGAGAATTTTGGCCGTCGCTGTTTGCTGGCTCGCCGGTTGGTGGAACGAGGCGTCCGCTTTGTCCAAATTTACGCTGGAGGGGCCCACAACGACGATAACTGGGACGCACACACCGACATTGAAGCCAATCACAACTTTCACTGTGGACGGACCGACAAGCCCATCGCCGGCCTGCTGACCGACCTCAAACGTCGCGGTCTTCTTGATGAGACCTTGATTGTCTGGGGAGGCGAATTCGGTCGTCAGCCGACAGCTGAATATGACAAGGGAACCGGGCGCGATCACAACTCCTACGGCTTCACCATGTGGATGGCTGGTGGTGGTGTGAAGGGAGGGACTTCCGTTGGCGAGACCGACGATCTTGGGTCAGCCGCGGTGCGCGATCGCTTTCATGTGAAGCATCTCCACGCGACGATTCTGAATCAACTTGGCCTCGATCCGGATCGCCTCAGCTTCTTTTACGGTGGTCTCGACCAGACCCTGGTGGGAGTGGAAGGGGCCGACCCCATTCGAGCGATCATCTGATCCTTGTGTTCGATTCAAGGGCCTGTTGTGCGCATTATGTCCGTGCTATCCAACAATGGTTCCAGACGGATTGCGCTCTCTTGCAGGTCCCTGGCAAATTTTTGTTCCCTTGAATGCGGTGGGGGAGGGGGTGGGGGTCAGTCGAGTTCTTCGATCGATCCTCACCTTGTTGGATTGGACCGAAATGCTTGATTGCCAACTGTCGTTGACCGCTCGAACAGGCTAGGATCATTTCTCTTGTCAGTTCCACGTCGTTCTTCTTGCCCGATCGCCCACGTCTGCAGCGAGGCCCCGTAGATGGCCACCGGCCTAAGCGAACACAAGGTCAAGGTTCTCCTGATCGATGACCAGCCATTGATTGGTGAGGCTGTGAAACGGATGCTCGCGAACGAGCAAGACATCGAGTTTCAGTATTGCAAGGAACCGTCTCTAGCAATGGAGACGGCCGTGGCGTTTCAGCCGACGATCATCCTTCAGGACCTCGTCTTGCCCGATGTCGATGGGCTCGATCTGGTGAAACTCTACCGCACGCATGAGGCGACCCGGGACGTTCCCGTCATTGTACTTTCGACCCGAGAAGAGCCTCAGACCAAGGCCGATGCCTTTGCCTTTGGGGCCAATGATTACATTGTGAAGCTTCCGGATCGGCTTGAACTGCTCGCTCGGATCCGGCACCACTCGAAAGGATACATCAACCAGCTTCAGCGTGATGAGGCCTATCGCGCTCTTGTTGCGAGCCAGGAAGCGCTGGCTCATGATGTGGATGAAGCTGCCCGATACGTCCAGTCGCTTCTTCCCGATCCGATCGAGCAGGGGGCAATTCAGGCCGACTGGCGGTTTATCCCCTCTGCTCAGCTCGGGGGAGACACGTTCGGATACCACCAGCTCGATGATGACCACTTCGCTGTCTATTTGATTGACGTAGTTGGCCACGGGGTCGGGGCGGCGTTGCTCTCGGTCTCGGTCCTCAATGCCATTCGATCGCAATCGCTTCCCGGGGCCGATTTCAAAGATCCGGGCCAGGTGCTCACCGCCTTGAACGAGCGATTTGAGATGTCTCGTCAGGCCGACAAGTATTTTACGGCCTGGTATGGTGTGTATCACCTCCCGACCGGAGTCATCCGCTACACCGGAGGAGGGCATCCCCCCGCACTGTTGGTGTCAGATGATTCGGGGGAGACGGTCATGCTCGAAGCGACGGGGCCGATGGTCGGAGCCTTTGACGGGCTCGAATTTGAGACCAAGGAGTACCCGCTTCAGGGGCCCGCGACAGTGTTTGTCTATAGTGATGGTGTCTTTGAAGTTCAGAAAGCCGATCAGACGATGTGGCCATTTTCCGAGTTCGTCTCCTATCTCGGCCAACAATCGAAGGCTCCCGGATCGGCCATGGACGCGCTGATCGCCTACCTGGGTTCGTTATCAGGCAAACCAGGATTTGAGGACGATTTTTCAATCGTTCAACTCCGTCTCACGCCCGGGAGTGGTAGGAGCTCTTCGTGAACCTCACGACGCTCGGACGTTTCATCAGGTAAACTTCAAGAAGGGTTGGCACGAGAGCGTCGCGGCGACTGGGTTGGAGTGATTTCTTCCTCTTCTCAGATTGATGAGCGTCAGTCACATGTCTTCTGCGTCGAACTCGCTGAACGCATCAACGCCGACACCTGACGCTCCTCGAAGTGAGGGGACGCTTCTCCAATTTGTGGGGTTTCGGCTCGATCGTTCGGACTATGCGGTGGCCATTCGTCGGGTGCAAGAGATCATTCTCATGCCGGCGATCACTCGATTGCCGCAGACCTCCCCGGATGTCGAGGGGCTCATGAATTTACGGGGGACAGTTCTCCCGGTAATCAACCTCCGAACCCGTTTCGGCGTGCCTCCAAAACCGTTTGACGAACATACACGCGTGGTGGTCGTCAATGTTCAATCGAGGACGGTTGGTTTTATCGTCGATTCGGTCTCTCAGGTCATGCGGGTCGGTGAAGACCAGCTCCAACCACCTCCTCCTGGCATTGCGTCGGTGGCCTCCTCGGCCATCTCCGGTCTCTTTCGCGATGGAGATCGATTGGTGATCGCACTGGATGTTGACCGCTTGCTGGAACATCTCGAAATCGAATCGGACTGAGTCGACCTTCGGGGATTCGCACCCCGAGCGCAAGTTGCTTGTTGACGGAGCCAAGAACGGGGCAGGAGGCCAGGTTCTTCTTCCCCAAGTTCCCTCCTGAGCACCGTGTTCCATGAGTCACGATCCGCGCGATCCAGAAGCAGTCGACACATCCTCTCCCGTCTCGGAAGACATCCCCTCGGGGCGGTCCTCCAAACGACCGACGAGCGCCAAGGTCCGGGAACGGTCCGCACGAGTCACCTCTGAGATGGAACCAATGGCACTGGCCGAGGAAGCTCACGCTCAGCTCGAAGCCTCGAAGGCCGACACCAAGGCCATGATCGATGCCTTCGCAGGACTGGTACGTGCGAACTCGATTTCAGACATTCTGCGAGAAGTGCTTTCCACCATCCAGTCGAACTATGGCTGGGAGATCGCCTGTTATCGAAAGATTGATCAAACATCGAATGCGTTGGTCTGCAGTCTTGATGCGGGATCAGGGAATGGTCCGTTGCGAAGGCTCTTTCAAGATCGAGAGATTCGATTGAATGAAGGGGTCTCCGGATTGGCCTGGCGACGCGACGAGCCGGTCTACGTCGAAGATCTGCTGGCCGATCACTCCTCTACCAATGATCGAGTTGCCAAGGAGGCCGGTCTGAGAGGGATGATTGCGCTACCGATTCGACAGGGAGGCGAATTGATCGGAGTACTTGAGTTTGCCTCAACCCGTCCGATCGAGATCACTGAGCTTCGCATTGATGCGCTCAACACGATCGCGCATACAGCCTCGAACAAGATCAGCCACCTGGCCCAGGAACGCGAGATGAACCGCCTGGCTCAGATGGTCGCGAATGCTCCGCTGAACATGATGTTTGCGGATCGTGACCTTCGGATCCGCTACCTCAACCCGAAGTCGATCGAAACGTTAACTCGACTGCAAGGCTCATTAAGTGTGCCGGTTCACAAGATGATCGGCCAATCACTCGACGCCTTTCACAAGAATCCCGAGAATCAACGTGCCTTGCTGGCGGACCCCGCAAACTTGCCGTATCATAGCACGATGCACCTTGGATCGGAACTGATTGATTTGGTGGCATCGGCGATCGTTGACGAGAACGGCGAGTATCTCGGACCGATGCTCACCTGGGAGATTGTGACGGAGAAACATGTTCAGGCCGTTCGCGAAACGGAGATGCTGGCGGACTCCAACGCAGTGAACTTTGTGTTGATGCGATTGGGCAAGGCCAATACACCGGATGATGTGATCCGGATCGCCCTGGAAACCGTTCGTGAGGCCTTCGGATGGCTCTATGGATCTTTCTGGAAACTTGACTCCGATGGACGATCGCTCGTCTTCGGACTGGAATCAGGAGAGATGCCGGACGAGTTCAAGAGGGCTACGAAAGCGTCTCGCTACGTCGAAGGTCAAGGGCTAAGTGGTCGTTGCTGGCAACAACTCGATCTCGTGTTTGTTCCCGAACTGTCCGAACTCTCAGGATGCCCGCGTGCGGGAGTCGCCCGCCGTTGCGAGGTTTCGTCGGCGCTGGCTATTCCGATTCAGTTGAATGGTCGCTTCCTCGGTGCCATGGATTTTCTGACGAAGGAGACCATCGATCCGTCGGAGAATCGTCTGGAAGTGATGAGGAGCGTGGGGAGGCTAGTGTCAAGCGCGCTCGACCGGGTCGATCGGCAAGCCAGGTCTGAGGCTGAGAAACGCGATCTGGAACAGAAAGTAAACATTCTGATGAACGTGGCTTCGGCCGCAGCTTCTGGAAATCTGACCGTGGAGGTTCCGGTTCGAGGAGAGGATGATCTGGGCCGGCTTGGGGCTGCAATGGCCAACATGATTCGGGATCTGAAAGAGATCATCAGTCAGATTGCTGAATCGACAGGCCAGTTTGCCGAAGGTTCTCAGGTGATCGCCGAGAGCGCGACCTACCTGAGCGAGTCGTCTCAGAGTCAGGCGGCCACGGTCGAAGAGATGTCAGCCTCAATCGAGCAACTCGGCCGGGCGATCACCGAAATCAATCAGAACGCCGAGGCAGCACGTTCTCAGGCCGAAGAGACCTGGGGACTCGCCCGACAAGGAGGCGAAGCTGTCGAGCAGGCGATTGAAGCCATGGGCCTGATCACGAAATCGAGCGAGCAAGTGAGTGACATCACCCAGGTGATCGGCGAGATTGCGAGCCAGACCAATCTGCTCGCACTAAACGCAGCGATCGAGGCAGCCAGGGCCGGCGAGCATGGTCTGGGCTTCGCGGTGGTCGCTGACGAGGTTCGAAAACTTGCGGAACGCTCCAGTGCCGCGGCGAAAGAGATCACCTCATTGATCAAGGAATCGACACGACGCGTGGCCGATGGTGCTCGACTTTCCGAGAAGGCTGGGTCGTCCCTCTCGACGATCGTCAAGGGGGTCGAGGAGACCACCGAACGCATTGCGAAGATTGCCAGAGCTACTCATGAGCAGTCGGAATCTGCCTCGGAAGTGACCAAAGCGATTCAGGATGTCTCGGGAATCACCGAGACGAACGCCTCGAGCGCCGAGGAACTCTCGGCCAGTGCCGAGGAACTCGGAGCCCAGGCTCAGGCCTTGCGTCAGGCGGTTTCGGGCTTCAAGGTCTGATCCGGTAAACCCGGCGGGCCAGAACCTCCAGAGGCATTTGGAGCGTTCTGGCCCTGTCACGGGTTGGTGTTGAGCGAGAACCAATGCAACAGGATTTGCTGCCCGATGAACTTTTTGATCAGTTCCGAGCGATGATCTACCGTTCAACGGGGATTCGGATTCCAGAGAACAAGCGTGTCATGCTTTCCAATCGCCTGAAACGACGTGTTCAGGCGACTGGCGATGGGACCTTCGAAGCCTATTACGCCCGATTGGCTACGGGTGGTGATCGTCTGGAATTGGGTCGATTCGTCGATGCCATCACGACCCGAGAAACCTACTTTTTTCGCGATCCGCACCATTTTCATTGGCTCGCCGAACGGTTTGCCCGGGAACTGATCGAACAAGCCCGACTTGGGAAACGATCACGGACGATTTCGATCTGGTCTGCCGCCTGTAGTGGTGGCGAAGAACTGTATTCTGCCTTGATTCGTCTGGCTGAGGTCCATTGTCCCCCCCCAGGATGGAAGCTTCTCGCCCTCGGAACGGACATCAGCGAGGCGGCCCTTCGGTCGGCTCGTGAGGCAATTTATGGAGATCGGTCGCTTCGATCAGTGACCCAGGCGGAACGAACACGCTGGTTTTCCTTTGATTCTGCTGCGAATCGATGGAACCTGAACGAGGAACTGAAGTCGCGTGCAACCTTCCGCAGCCATAACCTGTTACATCCGATCCGAGAAGGACCGTTTGATTGCATCTTTCTAAAGAACGTGTTGATATATTTCGATGCAGAATCGAAGGCTCGGGTCGTCCGTCAGATCCTCGGTGCGATTGCTCCCGGAGGTTATCTTGTGGTCGGTCCGACGGAGGGGATCTACGGAATGCTTGATCCGTTGGAGCGTGTCGAGAGTTGGCTCTACCGAAAACCGGACGGGGAATGACACTCATGTCGGGTTTTGACGTTTCGGAGCTCTTGCCGTTCTATCTTGACGAAACGGATGAGCAAATCGGCACGCTCAACGACACGCTCTTACGGCTTGAGCAGGACCAGTCTGATGCGGCCGCGCTTCAGGAGACATTCAGAATTGTTCATAGCCTGAAGGGCTCGGCCAGTGTGATGGGGTTTGATCAGGTCAATCGGCTCGCGCATCATCTGGAAACGCTTTTCGACCAACTTCGTAGTGGGAAACGGTTACTCGATTTCGATGCACTTCAGTTGAGCTTTCAGAGCCTTGATCGCCTGCGTGATTACCATAGAGATCTTCGATCGGAAGGCAAGGGTGACGACCTGAGCGATATGATCGAAGCGGTGGTTTCCTATCTGGGAGCGGACCAGACCACGCCTTCAGCGACCTCTGGCGATGAAATCGAACCTCCGTTGGAATCAACCGACTTATCGGATCTCGATGATCTTCCGATGGGCGAGACATCGGACGAGCTGATCGACACACCTCCCGAAACCGTATCAGAGAGCTCGGACTCCGCTTCAGAAATCGACGAGGCGGAACAGCCTGAAGGCCTGGCTGTCAAGGTCGTGTTTGTGCCGACCCTGCAGTGGCGTGACATGAAAGCGCGGTTGATTCTGAATCGACTATCCTCTCGGGTGCGGGTCCTGGGAAGTGATCCGCCTGCCGATCGGCTCGACGAGGTCGAGTCGAGGTCCACGTTCACCGCCTGGGTCGATGCCGACGCGGATCGTGACGAACTTCGATCGCTCGCCGATGTTGATGGGGTTGCTGCGATTCAATTCGGCGATGGTGCGGACGGCTCGGAGGAGGTCTGGCCCTCAGAAGAGACAGTCCCTCCACTACTCGATGTTCCGGAACTGGTGGCGAAAACAGATGCACCCGCCCTTAGCCCCGAGCGGGCCGCACCAACGGAGATGGTACTGCCGAAAACCACGACAAAACCGAAAATTGCCGAGACCCTTCGAGTTGATGTTGACCGACTTGATCATCTCATGAATCTTGCGGGAGAGTTGGTCATTAGTCGTGCCAGATTTGCCGACCTGACTCGGGAACTGGAAGCACTCTTTCGGGATTCGGACGTTCGCTTGCTGGCCGCTGACAGTCAAGATCGGCTCGATTGCCTGATTGAAGGCTTCGATGCTGTGCTTGACTCGGGTGAACGAAGTCAGGGCATCCGAGAACGATGGCGTTCTCAATTTCGGCGGCTGACCGAGAACATTCGTGAACTCCGAGCGAACCTGGATCGGCTTCGGATTGGCCGGGACCACCTGACAGAAATGGCTGAAGCAATTGATCAGCTCGGTCGGGTTTGCGACCGTATCCAGAAGGGGGTGCTGGATACGAGAATGGTTCCGATTGGCCCGTTGTTCGAACGCTTCCGACGGGTTGTTCGCGATGTCAGCGTGGGGTCGGGCAAGGACGTCACTCTGCAAATCCAGGGAGAATCAACTGAGCTCGATAAGCGAATGATCGACGAACTGAGCGATCCGCTCATTCACATGGTGCGGAATGCGGTCGATCATGGGCTGGAGGCACCGGGCGTTCGCCAGTCACTGGGCAAGCCGAAAACGGGAACCGTGACCCTTGCCGCAGCCCATCGTGGCAATCGCGTTGTCATTACCGTGGCCGATGACGGCAAAGGGCTGGATGTTGCCCGGTTGCGCCGCAAAATCGCCGCTCATGGTCTCTTGCCTGAGGCTGAAGCCGCGCGGCTCTCGCCTCCAGAAGTGATCCCGTATATCTTCCATGCAGGTTTGAGCACGGCCGATACCGTTTCCGACATCTCTGGACGAGGAGTCGGAATGGACGTCGTCAAGCATCGGATCGAGCAACTCAACGGGACGGTTTTCGTTCGGACCGAACCGGGCCAGGGGACGACCTTCACCATCCGGCTCCCTCTCACACTTGCCATCATGCCAAGTCTACTGGTACGGATTTACGACGAAACGTACGCCTTGCCGTTAGGGGAGATTCGGGAGATCGTCGAAGTCGGCCCTGATCAAATCCTGAACGTTCAAGGGAGTCGAGCGATCGAGGTTCGTGGTCGGGTCATCTCGCTGCTATGCCTTGATGATGTGTTTTCGTGGGGTGGGGGCCCCCATCCCAGTCGCTCGGCCTCGTCGTCGCTGGAACGTGGTTCGCTCCGTCGCCCGGTGGTCGTTGTGCAGAGTACGTTGACGACGATTGGCCTGATGGTGGATGACCTGATTGGGATTCAGGAAATTGTCTTGAAATCGATCGAGAGGAATTACAGGACGGTGCGAGGGCTTTCTGGGGCCAGTATCCTGGGGAACGGACGGGTTGCCTTGATTCTTGATGTTGACGCCTTGATCGAGTTGTCGACCCGCCCTTCCCATCACCTCCCGAAGCACGAGCTTCCATCCATGGCCCTCTCGAGGCGAGACTCATGAATTCGGGGGACGAATCTCTGGGACAGGTTCCTCCAAGGATTGACGAGGCGATCCAAGAGGGAGCCGAGGCAGCCTCCGTTGCCCTTTCGAAGTGGCTGGGACGACCCGCGTCGCTGGTGGTCAGCCGGGTTCGATTCGTCGAACTGATCGAGGCAACGGAGGCACTTGGTCCGGGGGACGCGGTGGTCGCCGCCTGCGCCATTCCATTATCAGGCCCCTTGCCGGGCACCGTCCTGATGATCTTCGATGATCGATCGGCGATGACCATGATCGACGCCCTGCTCGGTCGTCCGGAAGGAACCGGAACGGAATGGGGGGAGATGGAACAGTCGGCGGCTCAGGAGACGAGCAATATTGTCGTCTGCGCATTCGTCAATGCGATGGCCGAGTCGTTGAATCCAGGGGGATTGATGATTCCCGGGCCGCCCGAGTTTCGGTTCGAATTTTCGGGGAGTTTGATTGAGTTCGCCTTGATGGATCAGATGAGTCGGAACGACCAGATCATGATGGTCGAGATCCACTTCTCGGTTGATGGCATTACTAACGACTGGGCAATGGTTATCGTGCCGGCCGCTGGTGGCCTGGAGACGCTTGGTCTCGGTGACTTGGGGGGGGAACATCCGGGGGAGCCGTCGTGAGTCGAACACCCGTTCCCGAACCACTTCCGAGCATCAGTGTTCTGATAGGCCAGTGGGCAGTCGCCCGGGCCCCGACGACCATGAGGACCTTGCTTGGGTCTTGCGTCGCGATCATCTTGCATGATCGGGCAGCCCGGATCGGCGGCTTAGCTCATATCGTGCTCCCCGATTCTCGGGGCCGCGAGGATGGTCTAGGGAAATATGTGGATACGGCGGTTCCTGCGTTGCTGGGGGATCTGGCCCGTCTCCAGGGGCACTCGCTGATCGGCCGATCGACCTTCTCAGCCACGCTGGTCGGAGGAGCGGCGATGTTTCGCTCGGCACCGAATGCCGATATTGGACGACAGAACCTTGAGGCGTCTCAACGTATCCTTCGCGCGTTAAGCATTCCGATCCTCGCTCAGGACGCCGGAGGATCGACTGGCAGAAACGTGACACTCGACACGGCCTCGGGGGTGGTCCGGGTTCGGATTCCCGGTGGACCCAGTTACGACCTCTCGGCCGGCAAGGCTCGAATCGACCGACCAACGTGATGCGACCGGGGACCGATCGATGAAGCGACTTCTGATCGTCGACGATGCCCTGATCATGCGTAAGCTGATCCGAGGGGTCGCCGAAAACGCAGGCTGGCATGTCGTGGCCGAAGCAGGTGACGGGCAGCAAGCGGTGGACCTTTACCGCTCCTTGCGGCCCAACCTGGTCACGCTCGACCTGGTGATGCCGGTCATGGGTGGGCTCGATGCGCTGAAACTCATCCGAGACGAAGACCCTGAGGCCCGGGTGATTATCGTGACTGCGCTCGACCAGAAGGAAACGCTGGCCGCTTCCATCAACGCCGGGGCGATGGATTTTATTGTTAAACCGTTTGATCGAACTCAGATGTTGGGACTGTTGACGAAGCTTGGCAGTTCCCCAGACGTCTGACCCGGAATGAACCGGGAGGATAAACACCGATGTCCCATCGGCCTGTCAGAGTCTTGATTGTCGATGACTCGGCTCTGATGCGAAAAATGCTCTCTGAGATGATCCGATCCAGCTCGAAGCTTGAGGTCGTCGGTACGGCCCGAGACGGAGAGGAGGCACTCGCTCTAGCGGATCAACTGCGTCCCGATGTCGTGACGCTCGATGTCGAAATGCCAGGGCTCTCCGGTCTGGAGGTATTACCGAGGCTTCTGGAACAGCAAGAGGTTCCGGTGGTCATGGTCAGTAGCTGGACCCAGGAAGGGGCCGATATCACGTTGTCGGCGCTTGAGCTGGGAGCGGTTGATTTCTTGCCGAAACCTGATCGGAAACATTTCTCACAGCTTCGAGGAGCACGGGATCTTCTGATCGCGAAGCTATTGACCGCCGCGGGGAGCCGGGTACGTCGGTCGCGGACAGCATCGGTGGAACCGCGATCAGCAGTTGCTCGAGAACCGCGAAGCCCCTCGGGAGTGCGAGCCGCGACGCGATGCGTTGTGGTCGGCATCTCCACGGGTGGCCCGCAAACCCTCACCCGGGTTTTTTCTGAGCTGGAGCCCCCGCTTCCTCCCATTCTCGTCGTCCAGCACATGCCACCAACGTTTACGAAAGTGTTCTCCGAGCGGCTTGATCGTCGGTGTCGCGTCGCAGTGCGGGAAGCAAAAGAGGGAGATCGGGTCGAGTCAGACTTGATTTTGGTTGCTCCCGGGGGTCGGCAGATGTCGCTGCTCGGGCGGCCACCATTTGTTCGGATCGCACTGACGGACGGACCGGCGGTGAGCGGTCATCGACCGTCGATTGATGTGCTGTTCCGATCGGCGGCTGAGATTTTTGGAGCCGAGGCGGTCGGTGTCTTGATGACCGGGATGGGGCGAGATGGCGTCGAGGGGTGTCGGAGCATCATCGAGGCCGGAGGCGCGACCCTTGGGCAAGACGAGGCGACCTCCGTGATTTACGGCATGAACAAGGCGGCCTTCGAGGCCGGCGTCATACGCTCACAGTTTGCGATTGACGAACTGCCGGGGTTGCTCCGCTTGCTGGCCCTTTGACTGGGGACACGGGGAAGTCGCAGTGATGCTTAGAGCGGTTTTCGATTGAGCGGAGCGGCTCGCCGGGAAATGGGGACACGCACCTCGAAGACTCGGAGCCAGTCCTCATGTCCCTGACCCTTCACAGACAAACGAATAACGCTCTAGCCACCCAAGGCCTCCTCAGCCGTGAGAATCATCTTCGACAACTCGATGAGTTTGAGGTTTTTTTCGCTGGCCAGCTTTTGCAAGCGACGGAATGCTGCACTCTCGTCAAGGTTAGAGCGTTTCATGAGCACGCCCTTCGCCCGCTCGATGATCTTGCGATCCTCCAGTGCCTGGCGGAGATCGGCAGCCTCTTTGCGGAGTGCCTGGAATTGCTCGAACCGGCGGAGGGCGATGGCAATCGCCGGCTCCAGATCGGCCTGCTTAATCGGTTTGACCAGGTAAGCCAGAACGTGATCAGTCTCGGCCCGTTCGATGAGGTCGGAGTCGTGAAAGGCTGAGACAAGGATGATCGGTACGGGCCGCTCTCGTTCGATTCGAGAGGAGGCTTCGATGCCGTCGGTCCCTGGCATTTTGATATCAGCGATCACCAAATCGGGTTGGACTGCCCGACAGCGCTCGACCAATTCCTCACCGTCGGCGCACACTGCGACGACCTCGTGGCCGAGCACAGGGAGAATGGTGCGGTAGTAGTCCCGCATGTCTTGTTCGTCATCAGCCACAGCGATGCGAAGAGGTCGAGTCATGACGGCTCACGGGGGAGGGTCAGAAGGATCTCGGCACCGGGAACTCCAGGGGGACCGACCGCGATCCTTCCCCCGTGGGCCTCGACAATCCGACGACAAATGGCCATACCCAGGCCTGTTCCTCGAGCCTTGGTTGTGAAAAACGGCTCAAAGATGCGATCAGCCTGTTCAGTTGTCAAGCCTGGACCATTATCACGGATCGAGACTTGTAATGCATCAATCCCGTCCAGACGCGTCGAGACACATTGAATTTGGATCGCGACGGGGGCGGTCCCGGCTGAGAGGGCGTTTTCGAAAATGTTGCGGAAGACCTGGACCAGGCGAAAGGGGTCGAGCCAGCATCGGGTTTCCGGCGCCTCAATCCATTCGTTGAGCGTGGCCGATTGTTCTCGGACGGTGGGTTCGAGATACGACCAAGCCTCCCTCCAGACGGTGGTCAGATCGAATCGGCCGGACTCCAGTCGGATTGGAGCTGCGTAGCTACGGACATCCTCAAAAAGATGATGAAGATGGTCCTGGGCCTGCTGGGTCCGCCGGATCAAATCAAGTGCTTCAGGTCGATCAGCGACTTTCAAGGCGAGCATTTCGAGACACGACTGACCGCGCTGCAAGGCGTTGCGACTTTCGTGAGCCAATCCGGTCACCATCTGACCGATTGCCGCAAGCCGCTCCGCCTGCAAGGCACGCTGCTGAGCCTGCTTGAGGTCGGTGATGTCATGCCCGACGGCCAGGATCGCCCCTTCTCCTTCGTAATCGTCAAGCCTTCGAGCGTTCCAGACGAGGCAACGTGAGGAACCGTCTCGAGATCGAAGCCGACATTCGAGGCCTCGGACCGACTCACCGACGCCGAGTCGGTGCATTGCCTCATCGGTCAGGGTGCGATCCTGCTCGTGGATGAGGCGATCACGGAAATTCTGACCAACCACCTCCTCGACCCGATAGCCGGTCAGGCGTTCAGCAAAGGAGCTGAAGTAGACGATGGAGCGGTCAAGCCGGGTAATGATGATGACGGCTTCAGCAGATTCGACGAGCGTCCGAAAAGCGTCCTCACTGCGACGTTTGGCGAGACGGAGGGCGCGGCGGTCGAGCGCCCGAGCGAGGCTGGCTCGGAGGGCATCGGGATCGAGGGGTTTGAGGATGTAGTCGGTGGCTCCGCCTCGCAGGGCGTCGATAGCGCCGCGAATGTCGGCCATGCCGGTGACGATGATCAGTTCCGCGTCGGGAGCGAGCGCGCGAAGCTGAAGCATGAGGGAGTCGAAGTCGGCATCGGGCAAGCGACGATCGAGGATCAAGGCCTCATAACTGGTCCATCGTTGAGCGGGACGATCGAGCGCCTCACGAGCGGTTGAGGCAGCATCGACGGCGAAGTCGTCGAGCTCAAGAATATCGCAGATGTTGGCCAGAGCATCGGCGTCGTCCTCGACGACCAGGACGCGTCTCGATCCGAGACGCCGGGCGGAGGCCGTATCCATCGCGGCAGTCACCTTGATTGAGAGGGAGTCGGTCCAACCAGGCGTTCGAGCAAGGCGATCAGGGCAGGGGAGTCGAACGGCTTATAACAGACCGCATCCGCCCCTTCGGCCAAAGCGACCTCAATCAAGGGCTCGGTCTCGGGACGGAAACCGGTAATCAGGACCGTCCGGGCGTGGGGATCAACCTCACGAACGGTCCGGAAGACCGAGCAACCGTCGGAACCGGGCAATTTCATGTCAATCAACACCGCCTGGTATCGGGCTTCCTTGAGTCGATTGACGGCTTGAATCGAGTCATGAGCGGTGCAGACCCGGATATTGCGCGACCGGAGCATGTCCCAGAGATTTTCGCAAAGGTCGAGGTCATCGTCAACGACCAGAACAATGGGTTGGCCGACGGCCTCGTTGATGAGACCGAGCAGTGCCGGAATATCAACCGGCTTGCGAAGGACTCTCCAGGTTCCCGCAGAGCGGGCGGCTGTGGCAGTATCTTCACTGGCGTAGGCGGTCAGGAGCAAGGCGACGATACCAGGATGCCGTGCTCGAAGATGGCGATAGAGGGTCACACCGTCCATACCGGGCATCTTGAAGTCGAGCACGGCGACATCATAGGGACGCTGGTTTGCCAGTTCGAGGGCGGCCTGGCCTTCGTGAGCGATATCGACTCGATACCCCAGATCGTTCAGAATGTCCGAGACATTACGGCAAGCGTCGATGTCGTCGTCAACGAGTAAGATGGCAGGTGCCGGATCGTTCATCAATCTCGATCTCCGGTCTCCAAAGCCTGGTTGAGCACCAAGGTGAAGATGCTCCCAACTCCTGGTTCGCTCGCGATTCTCAACGTGCCCCGGTTCTTGGTGAGAATCTCCCGAGAAATGGCCAGCCCCAGCCCGAGCCCTCGGGCCTTGGTCGAGAACAGCGGCTCCGTCACCCGATCGCGTAGCTCCGGAGCCATACCGATTCCCGTATCCTCGACATCGAGTTCAATACGGCCATTTTCCAACGTACGTGTCCTCACAGAGAGCGTTCCTCCATCGGCCATCGCTTCGTTCGCATTGCGAAGCAAGTTGCCGAGGACGATCTGTAACTGTGCCGGATCGACTGCCACGGTGAGCGAGGGATCGATCTCGACCTGGACGTCGACTGAGGCGTCGGGCGGGTTGGCTTCGAGGGATTCGCGGACCAGATCGATCACGGGGGTCGGCTGAGCCTCTGGAGCCGGGAGGCGGGCAAAGCTCGAGAGAGCCGTGATGACCGCATCGGCGCGATCCACCCCTCGGCCAATGCGTTGCAGGTGTTCTGCGACTTTTTCGGCCGAGGCCGATCGCGCATTTTTGAGGAAGTAGACCGAAGTCTTGACCACGTTCAGGGGGTTTCGCAGCTCGTGCGCCAGGCCTCCGGCGACCTGACCAAGGGTGGCCATGCGCTCGGCGCGTTGGAGACGGTCCTCGCTCTCAGCCTGGTAGGCATCCTGAATCAAGGCGAGGTCGAGGTCGAGCCTTCGATAGAGCGACCGAAGAGATTCAGCCAATCGCTCAAACTCTCCGGTCCAGGAGGATCGCAAGACTCGGCACATGGCAGAACGGAGCCGAGCCATGGCGGCGATCACGAAGAGCGGATCGAGTCCAATCTCGGCATGACGACGACCAATGCGCCAGCATCGCTGAGCATATTCGTCGTCGGGAGGAGTTCGGAACAAATCGTCCAGCCACTGATGTAACGTGGCTTTCAGGCGGGCGACCTGCTCTTCTCCTCCGGTGATGACCGAGGAAGCGCCGGGATGCCGCTGGATTTCTGCATAAAAATCCGCAATCAAGGCGGGGAAGTGAGGCGTGATGATCGGCTGCAGTCCGACCAACCGCTCAAAGTCGTTTTGTTCGTCCCAGTCGAGATACCGCTTCACATCGCGGTGTCTTGAGAGAATCCGATCCGTGTCTCCCATTCGAGGAGCTCCGCCCCAATCCCTTCACCAATCGAGCTGATCACTCACGCACGACACCAATCGCGTCACCATTGGTCGCGAGGCTCAGGTCGAATCACTCACACTCCAACCGATTCGTAAGAAAAGCCATGCTAGAGACAGTTCTCTCCGCCTGGCAAGCCCCCACAACGGTTAGGTCATCGAAACAGAGGCGAAATCCGAATCCTTCTGGACTGATTGTGAGCCCTGTCAATGCATCGCCATCTCCCCGATTCCTGATTCCTCAAAGTGCTTGGATCCGGGAAATCTCTCCCGAAATTCTCAAGAGACACCTGCGTCGCTGGTCGAGATCAGAAGATCGGCGTTACCGGTGTTGCCTTGCTATTCGTTGTTTTCCTGGCCGACTAACAGTTTCCAACTTTTCCAAGCGCGTCAATCATTCCTTGTGATTACAATTCGAAATGATTGGCGTTGCTGCGAGAAGAAAAGAGCCCACTGAATAGTCCCTGGCCAGCTTTGTTCGCGTTCGGAGTGGGGAGTCTTCCGTCGCAAGCGATCAATCAACGAGATCGAGGGAGACGGGGATCATCCGAGAATCGATTCGCCGATTCGAGCGTTTGCTTCGGTTCGGTCGGCAAGGCTTGGGCGAAGGGTCGTAACTGATGGTGACTGCAGAAGACAGGAAGCGACGAGATCGGGATCGATTTTGTTTGACTTCGAACCCAGGAGAGGTATCTAATGAAATGGAACATTCGACTCATGGCGGGTCGTTTGTTTGCGGCTGAGTGAGCCCCCGTCCTGTGTCATGGTCGCAATGCACACAGGCTCGGGGTTTTTTTATCCGTCAGCCAACGCTCTGTCCGAGTTCCCATCACCGTGTAAGCGTTGTTACCCTTCTTGATCTTCGTCTCTTCGTCCTGAAACCCGTGGATCATTCGCTTCGCGAGTTCCAAGACGAGTGAATGGGAGACTCCTCCCATGATTAGCACCCAGAATCGAGTCATCGTTTCGGAGGGTCCCTGCGAAGCACACGGGGGCGCTCACATCTGCATCTACCACCGCGATTTTCCCGAAAACTGGTCACCCGGTGAGACGCCAGCGATGGCGGCTCGTCAACTCTTGAATCTCTTCGAGAAGAATCTCGACAGCGCGGGTGATCCCAGTCATCGGCAATCGATCGAACTGGCGATCGCCGATCTCTGGGCGTTTCTTCGCGAATGCGATCAGAATCACGAGCCAACTGCTTGATCAGGTTGGCTCGTCTGAGAAAGACCTTCCAACGCGATGCGGGACCAGAGTTCCCGAACTCTTTCGGAGTTTGCACGATGCTCAAGAGTATGCTGGTCGGACTGGACGGCAGCGAGCATGGCGACGCCGCGCTGGAACTCGGTCTTCGATGGGCCAAGCGGTTTAATGCCTTGCTCGTGGGCCTTGGCGTCATTGACGAACCCGGAATCCACGGTGCCGAGGAGACCTGGCTTGGCGAGGTCTACTTCCGACAGATCAACGAACGTCTCACTGAAGACGTTCGTCGAGAGGTCGAGCGGACCCTGGAGCGGGCCGCCTTGCGTTGTGTTGAGGCCGACGTATCTTTCAAGCCTCTTGAAGACATCGGAACTCCTCACGAACGCATTGTGATTGAAGCCCAGCGATACGACCTCATCATTATGGGTCAGCGAACCCACTTCCGGTTTGGATGGCAAGATGCTGCCGACGACACACTTCGGCGTGTCTTGACTGAGAACCCAAGGCCGGTGGTTGCCGCTCCCGAACGCCTCGACGACGACCGTAAGTCAATCCTGATTGCTTATGACGGTAGCGTTCAGGCTGCCCGAGCCTTGCAAGCCTTCCGCTTTACAGGTCTCGGGGAAGGTCAGACGATCCGAGTTCTGACGGTTGATCACGACAAGGTCGAAGCGGCTCGAAAAGCGGATCGCGCGATTGAGTATCTTGGTTTCCACGGATTGAAGGCAACGCCCATCACGCTCTCGTCCAACCGAGGGCCAGCCGAGGTCATCCTGGAACATCTGAAACAGACCGAGGCGGATCTGCTTGTAATGGGAGCTTACGGCAAGTCGACGCTCAGGGAATTTTTCCTGGGATCAACCACACGATCTGTGCTCAAAGACAGCCAGGCTGCCGTGTTTCTCTCGCACTGAGTGAGCCGGCCCTGGAGACTCACCAACGCTTCGCGAGTGCAACCCTACGGTCAATGGGTTCCAGCCCGTTCCCGGAAGATGCGATCGAGCGTCTCCCGGAGTTCCTGAATACGCACAGGTTTCTGGAGCAAGGCCAGAATTCCTGCCTGCTGCAAGGCGTCGAGATCGGTGGGCCGGCCCGATCCGGTCAAGGCGATGATCGGAGGAGGGGTTGAGTGGTCGGACGACCGAAGGACTTGTGCCAGTTCAATCCCATCGGTGTCTGGAAGTTCGAGGTCGAGGAGGATGACGTCCGGACGTTGGAGTCCGATCGCTTGCAGAGCATCTCTGCCGGATCGGGCGACTCGAACTTCGTGTCCCTCCCGTTGCAATAACAGGCGAAGTGCCTCGACCATGGGTCGATTATCATCGACGATGAGCAATTGAGGCAATTCGGCGGGTATTCCGGGGTGATTCTGCGTCGAGAGGTGAGCGGGAGGAGCGATCCTCGGCAACCGGATCTCAAACTCACTTCCGTGGCCGATTCCCTGACTCCGAGCGACAATGGTGCCTCCATGTCTCGTGATGATCAGCTTGACCAGCCGAAGACCAATTCCGAGGCCAGAGGGAGAGCGATTGCGGGCTGCTTCTCCACGGACAAACATGCCGAAGATTCGGGGCATCAAGGTGGAGTCAATTCCGATTCCTTGATCCCTGACCGACAGAACGACCTCTGACAATCTGGGGGTCGCCGCGATGGTAATCGACTTACCTGGGTCGGAATAGCGGCAAGCATTGGAAAGCAAGTTGATGAGAACCTGCTGCATTCGAGCGGGGTCAATCTCGACCCACATTGGTTCATCACTGAGCTGGAAGACCACGGTCTGTTTCGCATCTTCCAGGAAGGATCGAGCCGCGTCGACCGCGGATTGAAGCAGTTGAGGCAAGGAGGCTGGGTGAAGGCTTAAGGTGAGTGTCCCTTTGGAAATCCGGGAGAGGTCTAGGAGATCCTCAATGAGCAGGGCGAGTTGTCGGGTTTGATTTCGGATGATCCGAACTGCCCACTCACGCTGCTCCTGGTCATCGTCCAGATCCAACAGTAATTCGCCAGCGTGATCGATTGCCGCGAGCGGATTGCGCAACTCATGGCAGAGGGTCGCCAGGAATTCGTCCTTGGAACGGTCTGCGTCTCGAAGTGCCTGCTCCGACTCGCGGTGCTGTGCCAAGTCTCGGCGAGCCTGAATCAAGGCATCAGACAGCAAGTGGAGCGACTCCTCGGTCGCTTCCTGTCGATTCTCCGCAAGGTGAACCCGAGCCTGAATCCAGATCATCAGGCTGACGGAGAGGACCATGATCCCGAGAAGCAGCGCGATCTTGCTCAGCTGAGAAAGGACGAATACCTCGGCAATCGACATCATCAAGACGAAGCCAAGGATGAGCACCAAGAGGGCCCCCAGCACCGGGGCGCTCCACTTCAAGAACCTCGAGGTCCGCCCGGCAGGAGCAAGGCGCTCGCTGCCGGGTTCTCCGGGAATGTGCGGCGGGGCCATGACCGGGTTCTCCGGAGTTCCTGAGCCGCACCCGCCCGGCTTTCCCAATTTCGATACAGGCGGGAATCCTAGAAGATACACCCCAGCTCAGGGTATTGTGACATCAACCCGCTTAATTTTGAGATTCCGAAAATCGACGCGATCACCATGACCCAGCAACGCAAGATAACCGGTTGGGCGTTTCAACCCTGGGTGCTCTCGACCGTCGATGGTCCCTTCTTTTGAGGCTTCTTGAATGTCAGCGTCTACAATGGTTTCTCCGTTGAGCACCACTCGAATTTGGTTTCCGATGCAAGATATTTCCTGCTCATTCCATTCACCGACCGGACGGAGATAGCCACGCTTGGCCGGGACGACACCATAGATTGATCCATGATACTGATAAGGGGCAAGATTGGAATACTTCTCGGCCGTGTTGTCCAGAATCTGGATCTCCATTGCGGCGTAGGCCGGATCACCTTCGGTCGGGGCTCGAAGGCCGATCCCATTGTTCGCTCCGGGAGTCAATTTAAATTCGAACCGGAAGATAAAATCGTCGTATTCCTCCTCGGTGTAGAGTTTTCCGCCGCTTCCTTCGATGCAGTAAAGAATGCCATCCGCGACGGAGTAGCCGTCGGTTGCACCGAACCATCCCGTCAGATCTTGACCATTGAACAGGTCGTGGAATCCCTCTTGATCCTCGGTAGAACCCGCAGTGGCAAAGGTCCCGGTACTGAGGATGAACGCTGTGGCAAGGAGTTTCAGGATCGAACCAGTGTTTGTCATCGGGCTCTCGTAGTTCGGAAATTCCTGGGGAAGGGAAGGACGATCTCTCACGGGTTCAGAATGCGAGAGGCGCCTCACGTCATCGAACGATTTAGCGGACGATGAGTTGACACACAAGAGCCCACTGGAAGATCGGGCATCGAGACCTCTCCCTGAGAGAGTCGTCCTAACTCGACACGCAACGCGCTTTCCGCAAGGGTGTGGAGGGGAACTTGTTGTACAACTCCTTCAGGTGGATCCAAGCTCCTTGTGATGACATGAAATATCTCCACACTCGATCCACGCAATCACACTGTGGCGTTCCTTTCCCTTGATCTTAGAAGGGAGCATGTTCAATAATTGGTTGAGTTTTCGGTGACCATTTGGCGCTCAAACCGTTTATCGCGGTCCTGGTGAGTGTCGGTGGCAGTCGGGAGTACGTTCGGATCTTTATCTTTCAGGAGCATCGGCCGCAATGCTGGCGACCGAACCATTTCGACACCGGGTTGCGACGACTCTCGGGATGATCCTCGGAATTTCCATTGTCGTCGTTGCTCCGCGCGTCTCTGAAGCACGAGAAGAGGGGACTGCTGATTGGCCTCCGGAAGCTTTACGCTTTTTCGAGGAACGGATTCGTCCGGTGCTGGCCGAGCAATGTCTCTCCTGCCACGGAGCACAGAAGGAGTCGTCAGGGCTTCGGCTCGACTCGCGATCGGCGATTCTCGCAGGAGGTTTCATCGAAGGTCCGTCGGTTTATCTCGATGAACCTGAGGCAAGCCCACTTCTGGACGTTCTTCAATATAATTCCGAATTGAAGATGCCACCCGACGGGAAACTTCCCGATGAAGTGATCGCCGATCTCGAGCGCTGGGTGCGACTGGGAATGCCCTGGCCCAACGACGCGACGATCCCAACGCCAGAAGACCTTCTCGACGCCTCTACAAGCCACTGGGCATTTCAAGCGATTGCCGAACCCTCTCCTCCTGAAGTGTCTGACCCTTCCTGGGTCGGCACGGACATCGATTCCTTTATTCGAAAGAAGCTCGACGAGGCGGGGATTGCTCCCTCTCCGGAGGCGGATCGAAGAACCTTGATCCGCAGGGTCTCGTTTGACCTGACCGGACTGCCACCGACCCCCCAGGAGGTCGAGGCATTTCTCCAGGATGCAAGGTCAGATGATGAGGCTTTTGCCGAGGTAGTCGATCGACTGCTCGCCAGCCCGCACTACGGCGAGCGCTGGGGCCGACACTGGCTCGACGTCGCACGCTACGCTGACACCAAGGGATATGTCTTCACCGAAGAGCGGCGATACCCGTATGCCTATACCTATCGAGATTATGTCGTTCGATCGTTCAACGAGGATAAACCTTTCGACCGTTTCATCCTCGAGCAACTCGCCGCCGATCAGCTCGACCTTCCGCCAGGTGATCCGGCCCTGGCCGCAATGGGCTTTTTGACCGTCGGACAGCGGTTCTTGAACAACATTAACGATGTGATCGACGATCGAATCGACGTCATCAGCCGAGGGTTGATGGGACTCACCGTCTCCTGTGCTCGCTGTCACGACCACAAGTACGACCCGATCCCGACGGCGGATTATTACTCACTCTACGGCGTCCTCAACAGCTCAACCGAGCCGGACACGTTGCCTCTGATCACGGAGCTGGTCGATTCGAGTGGTCCTGAACGCGACGATTTTCTCGAGAAGCTTCAGGAGCGTGAAGCATCGGTGACCGCGTTTCTTCGCTCCAAACGTGATGAAATCAACTCGGATTTCCGCCAACGCTTCCGAACTTACCTGGAAGCAACCCATGTGCTCCAGTCGACGAGCGAATCCGGAACCGACGGAGGCGACCGCCGCAGACGAGACGGAAGCGCCCTCGATCGAGAAGCTAGAGCACGAGAACTTCCTCCCCGCCGACTTGGAGCATTTAGTGAAAAGTGGAGAACGTTGCTGGAACGGTCGGACCCGAAGACCGACCCGATCTTCGCTCCCTGGCACGCGTTGGCCGCGTTACCTGTCGAATCGTTCGCTGAGAATGCCGAGGAGGCACTTGAAGCCCTGACCTGTGAGAATTCCATTTCGTTGAATCCGATCATCGCCAGGGTGCTGCTCCATCCGTCGCCACCAGTGAGCTTCGGCGAGGTCATCGAGCGGTACAGCCAGGCGTTTTCGCAGCAATCCGACGAGGATTCGCAGGAGCCGGGCCAATCCGCGATTGATGCGCTCTTTGCGTTAGACACAGGAGCTTTTGTTGTTGCTTCGATTGACGAGGCGCTCCGCATCCTCGAACGGGATGAGCGAAACGAGCATCGCAATCTCGAACGAAAGGCGGCGGAACTCCAGGCCACCCATCCAGGAGCTCCACCCCGGGCAATGGTGCTGGTCGACACCGAGGAACCTCGGGAGCCGGTCATCTTCATCCGGGGCAACCCGGGAAACCACGGCCCGAAGGTGCCCAGGCAGTTTCTCCGATTCCTCGAAGGAGAGACGCGGCAACCGTTCACTCAAGGCAGTGGTCGACTGGAGCTTGCGCAAAAGATCGTCGATCCGAAGAATCCCTTGACGGCCAGGGTCATGGTTAATCGCATCTGGATGCACCACTTCGGCCGGCCGATCGTCGGAACCCCAAGCGATTTCGGAACCCGGAGCGATCTTCCCACGCATCCTGAATTACTCGACTCTCTGGCGTCGCAATTCGTGGAGAGCGGATGGTCGATCAAGACGATGCACCGACTCATCCTCAACTCTCGGGCCTATCGTCAGTCATCGCTTGATCGCCCCGAGGCCGCGGTGATTGATCCTGAAAATCGGCTGCTCTGGCGACAAAATCGCAGGCGATTGGAACTGGAACCGATGCGCGATGCCATGCTTGCCGTGTCCGGACGACTGGACCCTCGCTTCGGAGGTCGGCCAGGGCGTTCTCCGTCGTCTTCCGAAGGGACTCGGCGAACCCTCTATTCCATGATCGACCGGACCTTTCTCGATGGAGTCTACCGGACCTTCGACTTTGCCAGCACCGAAGTCTCAAACCCAGATCGGCCCGAGACCATTGTGCCTCAGCAGGCCCTCTTCCTCATGAATAGCCCGTTTGTGGCTGAGCAGGCTCGGTCCCTGGCCGAACGATGTCGAACTGAGACCAGTTCGGACGTTCCTGCCGACTGGATTCGGTTCTATTATCAACTTCTCTACGGACGTGTCCCCGAAGCCTCAGAGCTCGAACTCGGCGAGCGATTTCTGAACTCCGCGACGCGGACAATGGAGCCGCTGCGTTCCCCGTGGTCCTACGGTTTCGGGGGCTTCGATGCGCAAACGGGGCGCGTGCTTCAGTATCAGGACCTCCCTCACTGGACCGGCACGACCTGGCAACTCGGTGAGGAGTTTCCTCATCCCGAAGGTGGTCATTTGCACCTCAAGGCTGAAGGCGGACATGTCGGGAATGGACCGAATCGGGCTGCAATTCGTCGATGGACCGCACCCGTTGCGGGGGTGCTTCATATAGAGGGTCAATTGGTCCACCGCAACAGCAGGGGAGACGGAGTGAGAGCACGAATTGTCTCCGAGTCGGTAGGAGTGCTGGGAGAATGGGAGGCACATGATGGGCGATCACGAACTATCATCCCTCGGGTCGACGTGAACGCTGGCGAGATCATCGACTTCGTCGTCGATTGCCGGAAGAACACCAATCATGATTCATTTGAATGGTCTCCGGTGATCACACTTGAATCTGCAGAGGGTTCTCAAACAACCTGGGATGCCCGCTCGGACTTTCGGGGGCCAACCGTTGCTCCACCGAGCCGCGAGGAGCAATATGCTCAGGCACTGCTCATGGCAAACGAATTTTTGTACATCG